>JBDTSX010000079.1:0-11826 GCA_039930925.1 Acidobacteriota bacterium
CTTCATCAGCGCGTGCGTCGACAGGCACGAGCACAGCACCGAGGTGACGTTCTCGGTCGCCCAGCCGATCACTTCGGTCAGCGGCTGGTAGAACGGCTCGAGGTCGAGGCGCGGATTCGCCACGTTCGCGCCGGTCACAATCAGGGCATCGAGGCCGTCCGCATGGATCGACGCGATCGCTTCGTAATACCGCGCGATGTAGGCCGCCGTCGCGGCGCTCCGGGGCAGCCCTTCGACGGTGAAGCAATGCATGTAGACATGGACCGCCTGCCTCGAGCCTCCGACCAGGCGCATGAACTGCTGTTCCGTCACCTGGAAGGCGGCGTCCGGCATCATGTTGAGCAGGCCGACGTGCAGGGCGCGCCCGCTCGCGCGACCGGCATCTCCCCGCGTGAGGACGGCCTGTCCTTCACGACGCAGATCACCAAATGTCGGCAGTGCCGAATGCTCGACTAGCGGCATATCCAGAGGACCGCGATGGCGGAATCGTCCGTGGGTGGCGGCGGGATTCGGCTCTGTCGCGCCGGATCTCCGCTGGATTATACGGGCGGAGCATTCCCCCGCGGCGCTCGTACCTTGACGGCACGGCGTATTTTCGCTATATCTTCGCCCGTGAACACGCTCGAGGAAGAGGTGGACGTCGTCACCGGGGTCCGGCATCGGCCGCGAACTCGCAGCCTGGCTCCAGCCATATCGGCGCGGGTGTTCATTCTGTCGGCTGTGATGTCGCGGCCGTCCGGCGACCCGGTCGCCCGCGCTGCACAGCTAGCCGCGCCCCCGGGTCTGCCTGGTTTTGACCATCGTCTTCGCCTCCCGCATCTTGGCCGCCTGGCTGTGCGCGAGATTCGCGCCTGGATCGGACGGCAACGGCTTGCGATGTTTCTTTCCGGGCGCGTCGACCATCCCGCCGCTCCGGCCCTTGCTTGCCCCGCGCGGCGTTGCGACCGGCTGCGTCGTCGAGCCCTTCGTTGCGCCGCTGGCCAGCTGCTCGAGCAGGTCGGCCGCGCCGTCACGCACACTGGCGATCTGCTTGTTCAGTGTCTCGCGGTCCATCCAGCCTTCCGTCTTCGCTTGAACGGACCCGGCGATCCGGCCGAGCTGTTCGGCAAATGCCACGACTCGCTGCTCCAGCGTCTCGGCAGTCGTCGCCCCTGGCGCACTGCCAGTTGCCTTGCTGTCGTCACTTCGTTTTGCCCCGGTGTCGCGCTTGGCCATATGAGCTCCATTCCGAGTTGTCAGTCGCCACGAGTCTACTGCAGCTGCGCAGTCTCAAGCTGGACCGCGAAGCCGGTTCGGTCGAACCCGGCCCTCCCCGTTCGACAAGGAGTTGACAGCTGCCCGGAAGGATCAGCTTTCATCACAGGATCACCCACGCTCATCACGAAGTGAATCAATTGAAGGAGGAAACAATGGCGAAAGCAACGAACGCGATCCCCGACGGGCACTACACGGTGACGCCACAGCTCACGCTCGATCACGCCGCGCAGGCAATCGACTGGTACAAGAAGGCGCTTGGCGCGGAGGAAGTGAGCCGCGCGGTCGGTCCCGACGGCAAGGTGATGCACGCCGAGATTCAGATCGGCAACTCGCGGATCATGCTCAACGACGAGATGGGCGGGGGGAAGAGTCCGAAGGCGATCGGCGGCTCACCCGCGTCGCTCTGGGTCTATGTCGAGGACGCGGACACGCTGTTCAACCGCGCCGTCGCGGCGGGTGGCCGGGTGGCTCCCGGTCCGATGGGCCAGATGACCGACCAGTTCTGGGGGGACCGAAGCGGCACGTTCACGGATCCGCACGGCTACACCTGGACGATCGCGACGCACAAGGAGGATCTGACGCCGCAGGAAATGCAGCAGCGGCAGGACGAGTTCATGAAGCAGTTCGCGCGGAAGTAGCGCATGGGAGACGGAGCCTCGCCGGGCAGCCGGCGAGGTCTCCGTCACGATCGCGGTGTGTCAGCCCTGGCGAGACTCGGCTGCGGGGCGCAGACGGCCGACGGTCGAGGCCGACACCTTCCCAAGCCATTCCTTGGCCCGCTGGCCCACGACCGCCTGCTCGAGCGCGTCGAATTTCACATACGCCACCGGCACCAGCAGCAGCGTCAGGAACAGGCACAGCGACTGGCCGCCGATGATCGTCACAGCGATCGCCGCCCGGCCGGTCCCGCCGATGCCAATGCCGAGCGAGGTCGGGATCAGCCCGGCGATGATCGCGGTCGTCGTCATCAGGATCGGGCGAAGCCGCGTCCGGCAGGCCTCGACGATCGCCTCGCGCAGCGGCATCCCGCGCGCGCGCAGGACGTTCGCGTAGTCCACTTGCAGGATCGAGTTCTTCTTGACGATCCCGAGGAGCAGCAGCATGCCGAGCGCGCTCCACAGATTGAGCGTGCGGCCGGTCACCCAGAGCGTGAACAGCGCGAACGGGACGGCGATCGGCAGCACCAGCATGATCACGACCGGCTGGATGAAGCTCTCGAACTGCGCCGCCAGCACCATGTAGACGAAGATCATCGCCAGGCCGATCGCCATGATCATGTTGGCCGTCGTCTCGTCGAGGATCTTCGACTGCCCCTGCAGCTTGAACGACATGGTCGGCGGCATGCCGAGTCCGGCCATCATCTTCCGGACATCGTTCGACGCTTCGTCGAGCGCGTGCCCCGGCGCCACGTCGGCGATGAAGTTGACCGTGAACTGCCGATCCGACCGCTGCAGCGTGGTCGGGCCGAGGCCGCGCTCGAGCCGGGCGATGTTGTCGATCCGCACCGGCCCGGTCGCAGACGGCACGGTGAGCCGGCCGATTTCCGCGATGTCGCTGCGCTGGTTCTCGAGGACGCGAATCTTGACCGGGTACTGCTCCTGCCCTTCCTTGAAAAAAGAGATCTGATCGTCGCCGGAGACGGCGAGGCGCAGCGTGTTGCCGATCGTCGCCATCCGCACCCCGAGATCGGCGGCGCGCTTGCGATCCACCGCGACGTGCACTTCCGGATTGGACACGTTCAGCCCGATCTTGACCTCGGTGATGCTGGGCATGTTCTGCGCCGCGGCGAGCGCTTTCTTCGAATATTCGGCAATCTGATTCAGGTCCGGTCCGAGGATATTCGCCGCGATCGCGAACCCGCCGGTCCCTTCGCCGCTGCCCAGTGCGGTGCGGGCGCTGATGCTGGGCCGGTAGCTCGGATGGGAGGCGAGGCGGCGCCGCATCTCGGTGATGATCTGCGCCTGGGTGTGGGTGCGGCGATCGATCGGCAGCGCCTGGCAGAGGAAATGAATATGGGTCGGCGAGCTGGCGCCGGCGCCCGAGACCCCGACCGACGGTTCGATCTGCGCCACTCCTTCGATGCCGTTCAGCTCCTCGAGCAGCGAAAACGCGATCTCGCTGGTGCCTTCGAGCGAGGTGCCTTCCGGCGCATCGACATGGACGATCCATTCACCCATGTCCTCGTTCGGGACGAACTCGCGGCCGACCATCCGGTTCAGCGGAATCATCATCAGCGCGGTCACCACCGAGATCGCGATGACCAACCCCGAATGATCGAGCGCCCAGTTCACGCGCCGCGTGTACCATCCGTCGAGCCAGTGGAAGAAGCCGCGCTCCTTGGTCTTGCGGTCGGCCTCCGCGTCCGACAGCTTCAGGAACCGGGAGCTGAGCATCGGGGTCAGCGTGAAGCTGACCAGCATCGACACCAGGATCGAGAAGGCCATGGTCCAGCCGAACGGGTTGATGAACCGCTTGGCATACCCGTTCATGAACGCGATCGGCAGAAAGATCACCACCAGCGACAGGGTCGTCGCCATCACCGCCAGCGCCACTTCGCGCGTGCCCTGGATCGCTGCCTCGAACGGCGAGCAGCCCTTCTCCTCGATGTAACGGAAGATGTTCTCCAACACCACGATCGCATCGTCGATCACGATGCCGACCGCGAGGGTGATGCCGAGCAGCGTCATGTTGTTCAGCGTGAACCCCATGATGTTCATCAGCGTGAACGACGAGATGATCGAGGCGGGGATGGCGAGCGCCGAGATCAGCACCGCGCGGAGGTTGCGGATGAACACCATCACCACGATGGTGGCGAAGAGCGCGCCGAAGAGGAGGTGCTCTTCGAGCGACGCGATCGACGCATAGATGAACCGGGAGTCGTCGCGGATCACGGTGATCTTGACGGCCGAAGGCAGCGACCGCTCGACCGTGGCCAGCTTGGCGCGCACGCCTTCGATCACCGCGACCGTGTTCTCCCCCATCGCCCGCCGGACGTCGAGCATCACCGCGGGAGTCTTGCCCAGCCACACGGCGCTGGTCGGGCGCTCGAAGCTGTCTTCGGCGTGGCCGATGTCCGAGACGCGGATCGGCGTGCCGTTGCGGGTCGAGACGACGATGTCGTTGAAGTCGGTGGCGGCGTCGACGCGGCCGAGGGTGCGCAGCAGCAGCTGGCCCTTGCCCTGTTCGACCGTGCCCCCCGGGATCTCGACGTTCTCCGCGACCAGCGCATCGCGCACCTGCGTCATCGACAGCCCGTAGGAGTTGAGCTTTTCGATGTCCACGACGATGTGGATCTCGCGGGCCCGACCGCCCGCGAGGCTGACTTCGCCGACGCCGTTGACCGTCTGGATGGCGCGCGCGATCTGTGTTTGGCTCAGCTCGGTCAGCGTGCGCAGGCTCATCGCGTCGGACGAGACGATCAACGACATGACCGGATCGGCGTCCGGATCGACCTTGGTGATGATCGGCGGCAGCAGCTCCGGCGGCATGTTCCTGATCGCGCTCGCGACTTTTTCGCGCACGTCGTTCGAGGCGTCGTTGATGTCCCGCTCGAGGACGAAGCGGACGGTGATCTGGCCGCGCCCCTCGGCCATCCGCGCCTGGATCTCGTCGATGCCGGAGACGCCGCTGATCGCCTCTTCCATCGGCTCGATCACCGAGGTGGACATCTCGTCCGGGCTCGCGCCCGGCAGCAGCAGGACCACGCTGACGGTGGCCGGATCCGCTTTCGGGAAGAGGTCCACGCCGAGGCCCCGGAACGAGAAGGTGCCAAGCACCACGAGCGACATCACGAGCATCGTGGCGAAGACGGGACGGCGGACGCACAGGTCAGACAGCATGGGGAGGGTTCCACGATTTCGTCCGGCGAACGCCGCCGGCGACGACTGGTTACATCCGGACACTACGTCGTCCGGCTGAAGCCGGACGCTACCGATGACGGACGCCGGGTCCGGCTGAAGCCGGACACTGCCGAAGACGGACTATCGAGTCGTGACCGAGACCAGGGCACCGTCGGCCAGAGTGTCAACGTCGCTGATTGCGACGCGCTCTCCGGCTTTCACGCCGGCCGTGACTTCGATGCGATCGCCGACGCGCTCGCCGACGCTCAGCTCGCGCATCACCAGCGTGTCGCCGTTGACGACGAAGACGCGGTTGACGCCGTAGCGGTACTGGAGCGCCGCGTACGGCAGCGTCAGGACGTCGTCGCTCTTGCCGCTCTCGATGTGCACGCGGGCAAACGTTCCGGGCTTGAGCGCGGTATCGGCGTTCGGCACCAGCGCTTCGAACGGGAACGCCCGCGTCGAGGTGTTCACTCCCGGGCTGATGCGCGACACTTTTCCAGGAAACTTCCGGCCCTGGTACGCGTCCACCTGGAGCTCCACGGTCTGCCCGGCGCCGATCCAGGGCGCCATCTTTTCGGGAATCTCCGCGATCACTTTCAGGGGATCCAGCCGCACGATCGACATCACCGGCATCTGGGTCTTGACCAGCTCCCCGAGATTCACGAGGCGCTTCTCCACGAACCCGTCGAATGGCGCGCGAATCACCGTATCGCGAAGCTGACGGCCGGCCAGGTTCATGGTCGCCTGCGAGGCCTGGATGCTGGCCCGCAGATTCTTGCCGTTCTGCAGGGCCGAGTTGTAGATCGCGCGCTTGGACTGGAGCCCCGCCCGCGCATCGTCGAGCGCCTGCTGCGAGATCAGCGTGCGCTTGAAGAGCTCGTTGGCGCGATCGAACGCCTGGGTGGCCTGCACGAGGTCCGAGTTGGCGCGCTGCGCGTCGGGGGTCTTCTCGATCTCCGGCAGATGCTCCGGGTCAGGCGCGCCGTACTGCGCCAGGGCGCGGGCAAGAGCCGCCTGCTGCTGATCGAGCGTGTACTGTTGTTTCTCGTTGTCGAGCTGGATGATTGCCTGGCCGGCCTTGACGCGATCGCCGAGATCGGCGAGTACCCGGCTCACCTTCCCCTCGGCCTCCGACGAGATCGTGACCTGGTCTACGGCGGCGAGCGTTCCCACCACGTCAACCGCGCGGCGGACGGAATCCTGGCGGACCGCCTCCACGCGCACGGCCTTCGCGGTCGTGTCACGGCTTCGCGCCTGGGCCATTTCAGACTTGGAACAGCCGGCGGCGCCCAGGGCGAGAGCGGCGACGACGGCGGTTGCGGCGGCGAAGTGAGTCATGAGGTGTCAAGAACCGAGAATGAGGGCGCACGCGCCACGGTGATTCGGCCTGGACGGCGCACCGAGAAAAGTTGAGCTTCACGCGACCGCGTCGCCGGGACGAATCGTCAGAGTATACGTGGAAGAGCGGCCGTCGAGAGCGGCGGGCCGAACGACCGACGCTCGTCGGGCGCTGGCTCGAGGCTGCCCGCAACCGCGCACGCGGATCCCGGATCCGAACAATATTTGGTCTGCGCGAGGGACGGCTGACTGCGCGCGGCGCGCCGGCCGCCGTCTTGGACTGCAATCGGCGGTGTTCCTTCGACGTGCCACGAAGGCGCGCCGAGGCATCGCGCTTGCACAGCAGCGTCGCGCCATGTCCAATCTGCTCGCCGACCTTCGCTACGCCCTCCGCAGTCTGCGCCGGGCGCCGCTCTTCACGTCCGTGGCCGTCCTGTCGATGGCCTTCGGCATCGCCGCCAACACCGCCGTGTTCACGCTGGTCGATCAGGTGATGCTGCGACGGCTTCCGGTGATCCGCCCGGGTGAACTGGTGCAGATCCAGCCGCGCGGGAAGGAGAGCTTCGGCGGTGGAATGGGCGACGGCACCGAGCTGTCCTATGCGATGTACCGCGACCTGCGCGACCAGAACGACGTTCTCGCGGCGATGTTCTGCCGGATGCCGACGTCGCTCCACGTCGGATTTGGCGGACGCACCGAGCAGGTCGCGGGAGAGCTCGTGTCCGGCACCTTCTTCCCCGTGCTCGGCATCCGCCCGGCGCTCGGACGCCTCTTTACTCCTGAGGACGATCGCGGTCCCGGCGATCGTCCGGTCGCGGTGCTCGGATTCCATCACTGGCGGACGCGGTTCAACGGCGACCCCGCGATGGTCGGCCGCACCATCACCGTCAACGGCCACGCTCTCGAAATCATCGGCGTCGTAGAGGACGGCTTCGCGGGGCTCGACGTCGGTCAGCCGGTTCAGGTCTACGTCCCCATGACGTTGCAGCCGAGGATGGGCCCCGCATGGCTGCAACTGGAAGGGCGCCGATTCAGGTGGGTTCAGGTGTTTGCCCGGCTCCGCGACGGCGTGACCGCGGCCGGGGCCCAGGCAGGCATTCAGCCGCTCTATCGGACGCTGCTCCGCCAGGAGGCCGCCGACGCGGCGTTTGCCGAGGCCTCCGCCGACACCAAACGTAATTTTCTCGAAGGGGCCCTGGCGGTGCAGGACGCGTCACGCGGCCACTCCGGCCTGCGCGAGTCGCTGACCGAGCCGTTGACGATTCTGATGGCCATCGCCGGCGCCCTCCTGCTCATCGTCTGCGCCAACGTGTCCAACCTGCTGGTCGCGCGCGGCGCCGGCCGGCATCGAGAGCTGGCGCTGCGGCTCGCGGTTGGAGCGGGGCGCGGGCGAATTGTGCGGCTGCTGCTCGTCGAGAGCGTTGTGCTCGCCGCGATCGGCGGGGCGGCCGGGCTGCTGATGGCGTCATGGGGGGCCGACGTGCTTCTCGGCTACTTCGCGTCGCCGGACAGTCCGCCGGCGGTGACGTCCGGTCCGGACGGGCGGATCCTGGCGTTCACGTCCGCGCTGACGCTGCTGACAGCGCTCCTGGCGGGCATCCTGCCCGCGCTGCGCAGCACCCGGATGGAGGTGGGCCCGGCGCTCAAGGGGGCCGGCGGCGCGGTGGTCAGCGGCCAGCCCCGCCTGCGCAAGTCGCTCGTCGTGGCCCAGGTCGCCATTTCGTTCCTGCTGCTGATCGCGGCGGGACTGTTTCTTCGGAGCCTCCAGAACCTGATGGCCGTGGACCCCGGCTTCCGCACGTCGCACGTGTTGACGTTCAGCTTCGATCTCTCGCGGAGCGGCTATGACGGCGAGCGCGCGCAGACATTCATGAAGACGTTCCTGGAGAGGATGCCGCGGACCCCCGGCGTCTCGTCGGCGGCGTTCACGTTCCAATCGCTGCTCGGCAACGGCGGCTGGGGGATGGGACTGACCATCGACGGCTACCGTCCCCCTCGTGGGGACGGGGCCGGGGCGGCGCTCAATGCGGTCAGCCCGGGCTACTTCAGCACCATGGGGATCCCCCTGCTCGCCGGCCGGGAGTTCGACTCGCGCGACGATCGGGCCGCCGCCTTGGTCAAGGGCTGGCCCTACCGCGTCGCGGTCGTCAACGAAGCGTTCGCCCAACGCTATTTCAAAGGGGCGAATCCCGTCGGCCGGCACCTCGGGATCGGCGACAACCCGGGCACGCCGATGCCGATCGAAATCGTCGGTCTCGTGAAGGACACGAAGTACCTCTCGATTCGGGAGAAGCAGGTCGCACAGGTGTTCTTTCCGTACCTGGAGTCGACGATCGAATACCTGACCGCCTACCTCCGCACCTCGCAGGATCCCGCCGTGGTGATGCAGGCGGTGCGGCGCGAGATGACCGCCCTCGATCCAGCGGTCGCGATCTATGACGTGGCCACGCACGACGACCGCGTCGAGCGATCGCTCATGAACGAGCGGATGGTTGCGACACTGTCCGGCGCGCTCGGCGCGATGGCGACGCTCCTCTCGGTGATGGGACTCTACGCGGTACTCGCGTACACCGTCAGGCAGCGCACTCGGGAGATCGGGATCCGCATGGCACTCGGCGCGCTGGGCCGGAACATCGCGGGCGGGGTCATGCGCGAGGCGGGCGTGCTCGTTGCGCTCGGCCTGGCCATCGGCCTGGTCGCCGCGTGGTGGCTCGGCCGGTACGTGCAGAATCAGTTGTACGGGATCGTCCCGGCCGATTCGCGGACGATCCTGCTCGCCACCGTGACGCTGACGGCCGTGGCCGGGATGGCGGCGCTGCTCCCGGCCCGGCGCGCGGCCCGGCTGATGCCGATGGCCGCGCTTCGGGAAGACTAGCGCGCTCGACCGAGGCCGGCTGTGGTGCGGCCGGCGGTTGCCACCGTCAGGCCAGTGCCTTGCCGTAGAGCGCCAGCAACCGGGTCCAGGCTTTTTCGGCCTGGGCTTCGTTGTAGACCTGCGAATCGGGAGGGCACCAGCCGTGCGGAGCGCCGTACACCTCGATTTCCGCGGGCAGGTTCGCGGCCGCGAAGGTGTCTTTCAACACGGTCTTGTCGTTTGGCGACCTCGTGTCGTCGTTCTCGGCGATCGCGATCAGGAACTGCGCCTTGCTCTTTGCGGCCTGCAGATGCGGACTATTGGGCATCGCCGTCACGAGTCCACCGCCGTGGAATGAACCGACCGCGCCGACGCGATCGGGGACGGCCGCCGCGGTGCGAAAGGCAATCGGGCCGCCCATGCAATAGCCTTGGGTGCCGATCTTCCGATTTTTCGCAACCTGCGATTGCTGATCCAGCCAGCCGATGAACGCTTTTGCGTCGGTCATCTGCGTCGTTTCAGAGAGGCCCTGCGCGAGCGGCATCACCTGCTGAATCGGGGTCGCCGCGCCGGCATCCGCGGTCGGCGCTTTCTTGATGCGGTAGAACGGATTCACGACCAGCACCGAATAGCCGGACTCGGCCAGCCGTTTGCCCATCTGGCGGAACGACGGCCGCAGCCCGAAGATGTCCGGCCACACCAGAACGCCTGCCGCCGTGCCGGTCGCGGGGTGCACGAAATAGCAGTCGGCGGTGCCGTCCGGCGTCTTCACGCTGACTTCTGATTCCGTGACCGCGACCGCGTTGACGACCTGCGGCAGCAGCATCGCCATGCCGGCCCCCAACAGGACGCCGAATTCGCGCCGTGTCACCAGTCCGCGGGCTGCGTACTCCCGCCGATCGTCCTCAAAATGATCTTGATCGCACATATTCGCTCCTCGTCTGCCCACCAGGGCTCAAAACAGCATCGCGCTCGAAATGGAGTGCTTCTGGCCTCCGCCTTCAGGCGGAAGATCACTGATCCCATTGCCACCAGGGTCCTTCACACGCTCTGTTGGCGCGGCACGACCGGCTATTTTACGGCGGCGGGCGGAGTGAACGGCTTCACGTCCCCGCAATTCGCACCGATCCACTTTCCCTGAATGATGCGGGTGGACGTATTGGTCTTCCCGGTCATCGCGGACGTCGTCTTGACCTGGGTCCGGTAGCTCTCCGGCGTGAACGCCGACTCTCCATCCGACTCGGATTTGAGCGTCGTGCAGCTGGTGTGCCATTTCCAGGTCGTGCTCGACGACGTGGAATAGGTGGTCGTGCAGCCCGCGTCCGCCGCCATCTGCTGCCACGCGCCGGATTCGAACATCTCTTTGGTGAGGCACGCTTTCGTCACCCCACTGGCGTCAGGCATCGACAGGCCGCGCGCCTTCATGACCTCGGCCATGCGTGCTCTCACCTCAGGCGTCATTCTGGACATCGCCGCCATCTCCGGCCGCTCCATTTCATGGCCATCGGCATCGAGCATCGACGAGCGGACTTCCCAGAGACCTGTCTTGACCGGTGGCACCGGCGGCGGTCCCCCGGCGGCGAAGGCGCCGAGCGCGAAGCACGAAAGCACGCAGGATGCGGCAGCACGGATTCCGATCAGGGCCATGGATGGCTCCTCCAGTCGCCCGGATGGTAGCGCAGTTCGAGTCCTCGGGGCGTATCGAGGACAGGACGGCATGATCGCCTGTTGGCGAGCGACTATCTGCCCTCAACACCCCAGAGGCATCACTGATGACCGCTCTGATCCAAGACGTCCGATACGGCATCCGTCAGCTGTTCCGGCAGCGCGGCTCATGTCCTGGCCCGCCACGCTGCCTGCCGCGCCGGGTTCCGCGGACTGACCTCCGCGCCCGATCGACTTCGACGGTGGACGATTCAGTAGGTGGCGCGGCCGCCGCTGATGTCGAACACGGCGCCGGTCGAGAACGAGCAGTCTTCGGACGCCAGCCAGCAGATCAGCGCCGCGATCTCGTCGACCTCGACGAACCGGCCCATCGGGATTCGCGAGAGCATGTAGTCGATGTGCTCCTGCTTCATCTGCGCGAAGATCTCGGTCTTCGCCGCCGCCGGCGTGACGCAGTTGGCGACGACCCCGCGGCTCGCCAGCTCCTTGCCGAGCGACTTGGTCAGGCCGATCAGCCCGGCCTTCGACGCGCTGTAGTGCGACGCGGTCGGATTGCCTTCTTTTCCGGCGATCGACGCGACGTTGACGATCCGGCCGTAGCCGCGGGCGATCATGTGTGGAGCCACCGCGCGGCAGGTGAGAAAACACCCGGTCAGGTTGACGTCGATGACACGCCGCCAGACGGCTGGATCGAGCTCCCAGACGACCGCGTTCCCGCCGGTGATGCCGGCGTTGTTCACGAGGATGTCAATCCTGCCGTGGGCCGCGGCGGTCGCGGCGGCGGCCGCATCCACGGCCTCGACGTCGATCAGCTCGACGACGTGCACGGTGACCGTCCCGAACGCAGAGAGCTCCCGCTGCGCCTCCGCC
>JBDTSX010000080.1:0-11817 GCA_039930925.1 Acidobacteriota bacterium
GCGCCGCAGCCTCCACCGCCGCCGCCCGCGCCGCAGCCTCCACCGCCGCCGCCCGCGCCGCAGCCTCCGCCGCCGCCGCCCGCGCCGCAGCCTCCACCGCCACCCCCACCGGGTGGGAACAAGGCTCCGGTAGCGCGCGCCGCAGCAACCTGTACACCGGGCCGGAGCTGCACGTTTGACGGCACCAAGTCCACGGACGACGTCAAGATCATCGATTACCTGTGGACGGGGTCGGCCGGCACCGCTCTATCGCACGACGCGAAGTTCACTCGAAAGTTCCCGGCGGCCGGACCTAATTCGGTGTTCCTCAGCGTGACGGATGGCCAGGGCTTGACCACACGCATCAAGGTCAACTTTACCGTTAAGCCCTAAGCGGCCGTCGGTTTTCGATCTCGGGCCGCCGGAGCTTCTCCGGCGGCTCGTTCGCATCATGACCTTCCTGCTCTCGGAGCTGCGGCTCGACTTCGACTACCACCTCGATCTCGACGCACAGATTCATCGGCAGCTCGGCCATGCCGACCGCTGCCCGGGCGTGCTTCCCTCGCTCGCCGAAGACTTGAACGATGAAATCGGAGAAGCCGTTCATGACCTTCGGCCGGTCTATGAAGCCCGCGGCCGAGTTGACCATTCCGAACACGTGAAACGATGCGGCGGACCTTGTTGAGGCTCCCGGTCTCGGCCCGGAGTGACGCGACCAGATTGAATTGCGGTCCGCCGAGCGCCGGCTTGCGCCTGCTCGATCGTGATGTCGCGGCCGACCGGGCCCGTCAGCGGTGTTGTCCAGGCCCCCGCCGGTCCGTGGCCGGCCAGGAATACCAGATTCCCCGTGCGACTGCCTGGACGTAGCTCGCGACCGGCTTTGGTGGAGCGGGCAAGGTGACGCCAAGCTCGGCGGGCTTGGCGTCGGGATCATACGACTGCGCGGCGGCCCCGGCTGCAAGAGCCAGCGCTGCTGTGATCCTGAGGATCGGTGAACGAATCTCCTGAAGAACGTTTGACCATTGTGATGCGGTGGGCGGCAAGCCTCGTCGTCTCAGGCGTGCTGTCCGAGCGCCGCGAGCGCGTCCGCGCCTCGCGCCGGCAAGATAGAATAGTGTCCCTGATCGGGAACGATGGTCGCGCGGCACGTCGGCAGGGCGTCGATGAACCGGCGGATGGCCGCGATCGGGACGTTCTTGTCCGCCTCGCCGTGCCAGAGATAGATCGGAACGCCGATCCGCGCGAGATCAAATCCCCACGGCCGGGCCAAGAGGCGGGTTTCCCATGCGGGGCCGGCGGCGCCGGTGACGAATGCCTCTCGCAAATCGCGGAGAAGGAGGTCCCAGGTGTCGGGCTGCTCCAGCATGTCGGCGTCGACGTTTGGCAGGTCGTGCTGGAGAAACCGGCGGAGGCCGTCGGAGTCGGTCTGAACCAGCTTGGCCAAATCCGTCGCGGCGCGGTGCGCGACCCACGGGAAGTAGCGTGCCATTGCGAACAGCTTCCGATCGGTCGCGGGCAGCGTCTCGAGGACGTCCGGAAGCGAGAGCGGGGGCAGCGCCGCGATCAGTCCGAGGGCCGTAACCCGCGGAAGCGCGTGGGCGAGCACTGCCGCGTAGGCCGTGCCTCCGGAGACGCCCAGCACCCCGAACCGAGGGAGGTCGAGCCCGACGGCGAGCGTCTCGATCTCCTCGGGATAGTCGAGAATTCGGCGTCGAGCTCGAAAGGTCGACAGTCCCATGCCGGGCCGGTCCGGGCTGATCAGCCGGATGCCTAACGCCCGGGCCGGCTGATCGAGCGGGGCGCCCTGCAGCCGCGAGCCCGGGTACCTGTGACAGAGCAAGACCGGATGCCCTGCGGGATCGCCGAACTCGGCGTAGCCCATCCGACCACCGCCGGGAAGCCGCAGGCTCCGGCCGGTCGCCTCGGCAGTCGCGGTCATCGGTTCGGCCCCCGCGCCTTCGTCAGAGTCATGGTGCGTTCAGCCGTAGCGAGTCCCGGGATAGAGCAGGTTCACCGCTCCGAAAAAGATCGGCTGGAAGACATAGCTGAACAGCTGCCACGCGATCAGGATCCCGACGAGTCGGAGGGCCGGCCGGCGTGCCAGAAAGTCCTGATATCGGCGGGCGGTCGCGTCGCTCATGAACAGGATGATTGCGGTGCTGCCGTCGAGGGGCGGGAGCGGAAGCAGATTGAGCACCGCCAGCAGCAGGTTCATGGAGAACAGCACGCCGATCAGGAACGCGACCCCAGCGAGAAGGCCGCCGCCATCGGTCGCGATCAGCTGGCCGAACCGGACCGAAGACGGAGGAGTAAATATCCCCGAGGACGCGACGACTCGAATGGCAACGGCGGCAAGCAGGACGAGCAGCAGATTCGTCGCCGGGCCCGCAAGCGCCATGACCGCGGCACGCCGTGGATAGCGACGGGCCCATTCGGGATTGAACGGAGCGCTCGCGAAGCCGAGCGGCCACCCCGACAAGGCCACCGACAGAAGCGGGAGAACCAGCATGCCGATCGGTTCGCGGCGGATATGCGGGATCGGGTTGAGCGATACTTGACCGCCGTGATACGCGGTGAGATCACCGCCGCGCATCGCGACCCAAGCGTGCGCCGCCTCGTGCAGCGTCGTAGAAAATAGGAAGACGAGGTAGTAGATGGCTCCATTGGCCAAATCGGGCACGCTCAAAGGAGCCCCGCGATTCGTGCCTTCTCGACCATTCGTGCCACGCTGGGCCCGATTCCGAGCGACGGCAGCTCCGCCGGATCGAACCAACGCCACTCGATCTGTTCTGGGGTGCTGGCAACCGGTAACCCGTCCACGGTCGCCAGAAACCGGACATCGTAGTGGCGGTGCGCCGGCATGCCGCGCCGGGCGGGGATCGGGTGGACGTCGAGATCGAACGGCAGCGCGGTCACGGGCGTTGGCGAGAGTCCGGTCTCCTCGAGGGCCTCGCGGAGGGCGGCGGAGGCGAGGTCCGGATCGTCCACTTCGACGTGGCCGCCCGGCTGCATCCATGCGCCTAACGTCGGGTGCCGGATCAGCAAGAGCCGCCGACCGGTTCGTGAAACCACGCACGCGCTCGCGGTGACGTGCCCGGGGTCGAACTGGGTGGCCGAGAAGGGAGCGCCGGTCTGCTCGAGGAGCGCGATGAGAGCGTCGCGGTGCTGCCCCTCCACCGCGTCGTGCGGCGGATAACCCTGGACGAGCTGCAGCAGGTCCGCGACCGTCGCAACCCGCGCCGGTCGGTTCGCGATCGGATCGGCAATCGAGCCGTCAGCCTTGCCGCTGTCGGAACCACTGAGCGGATGCATGGACCCACTCAGAGCGGCCGCCGGCTGCTCTACGCGTAGGATTCGAGATACCCGCACGAAGGACATCGATAGGTTCGGACTTTGTGCTTTTCCTTGCCTCGCAGCTTGAGGCCGGTCCAGAATGATGTCTCGACCGGTCCCTCGACCCACTGTGGCTCCAGATACGCTCCGTACGTGTGGTCCACGACGATGCCGGCCTCCATTGGTGTCTGACATCTCAAGCAAGCAGGGTCGGCCATGGCAACTCCTTGAACCGAATGTGATCCGATCGAGTAACGGCGAAGGATTGGGTGGACAATACCACCGGACCGAGACGACTGGGAGAGCGCGCCCTACGGCTGGAGCAATCCTTCGGGCACGCGGTGATCGATCAGCCAGTCGCGGAGCATCCGGTTGAACAGGTCGGGGAATTGCCAATTCCAGGTGTGAATCCCTGCGGGGACGAGCCCTCCAGCGCCGTTCGGGAGCAGGGCGAGTAGGGTGCGAACAGTCGCCAGAATCCCTTGGTATTCGCGGCTCCCGGCGAGAATCAGGACGGGGTTGGTGCGCTGGGCAAGGACCGACGGGGGCCGAAACGCGGCCACCTCGAGGAATACCTGAGCTACCAGCTTACCATCGAGGCGATTCACTTCATTGGCGAGGGAATTCCGATCCTCGGCCGGGACTTTGAGCGCCCGCGCGGTCATCGAAATCATCGGTCGCAGACGTGCGAGCGGCATGAGCGCGCGGGTCATGCCCGCGAACATGCCGGCTCCCGGGATACCAGTGCCCAAGAGACCGGTAAGCATGGCGCGATCGACGACATCGGGATGGTTCGCGACGAGCTCGAGCCCGATCACAGCACCCAAGCTCAGCCCGACGATATGGGCGCGGCCGCCATGCGTCCGGTCTCGAATCAGGTCGGCGATTTGTCCGGCCAGCTCGGGAATGGACGTCCACGGCATCGAGTGGTTCTGGCCATGGCCGGGGAGATCCAGCACCAGGCAATGCAGGTCGGGGACTGCGGTAAGCTGCCCGCGCCACATCCAACTGCCGACGCCGGCGCCGTGTATGAATACTGTAGTGGAACTGGTCGGCGACCCTCGCTCGTCGGCGACAAGCGAGGACGATCGTCCGGACGGGCTGGCTCCCGTCATGCCGCTCGGTCGAGAACCCTTCGAACCTCTTCCGCGACCCGGTCTGCCAAGTCCAAAGAAGCGTCCACGGCCCTTCTCAGAAATGTGAGCGCGGGCACTCGCTTGCCGAGAGGACGGCGTTCGGGCGGCTGCGGCGTTAGAAGTCCAACGGCGGTGGGGGGAACGCGCGTAGGTGGAACGAGGTAACCGAGCTCTTCGGGCACTGGACCGGTCGGATCTTCCATCGATGTCTCGCTCGTTGAGGCCGGCTCTATACGGACCGTGCCGCCTCGAGGTTCCAACCCGGGTAGGCGCCGCTGTCCCTGAGAATAGCGTCCCAGCCCGGGCCGCGGCAGTGTCCAGGCCGTACCTTCGTGACGACACTGTTGCTCGGCCTGTTCACGTTCTACTAGGTTCTGATGCGAGCAGGGTGACGACGACAGCCCAATGCGATCATCCGCTTGCCGTCCCGTCGTGCGGCCGCCGTGCCGCCATGTCGAGGAACGCATGTTACTTGTCGGTGATATTGGCGGCACCAAGACCGATCTGGCCGCGTTCGCGCTGCGAGACGATCCGCGCCATCCGGTCGTTCGAACCGAGTATCAGAGCTCCGGCTATTCCTCTTTGGTCGCCATGGTCCGAGAATTTGTCGGTGCGAACCAGCTCACCGTCAATCGGGCAGTGTTCGATGTCGCGGGTCCCGTCTTTGGCGGTAGCGCGAAGGTCACCAATCTTCCCTGGGTTCTCGCCGAGGTGGATCTCGCGCGCGAGCTTGGGCTCAAATCGGTGCGCCTGCTCAACGATCTTGAGGCGATCGGCCGCGCCGTGCCGGCCCTCGGACCGGACGATCTCCACACGTTGCATCCGGGCTCACCGGTCGCTCGAGGCTCCATCGCCGTCGTCGCTCCGGGCACCGGACTCGGCGAGGCGTACCTGACTTGGGGCGAGCGCGGATATCACGCGTTTCCGTCCGAGGGTGGCCATGCCGACTTTGCTCCGACCACAGACGTGCAAACCAGCTTGTTGACCTGGCTCCGTGCGCGCTGGGACCATGTGAGCGTCGAGCGGGTCTGCTCCGGTCCAGGGATCCTCAACATCTATCGATTTCTGCGGGACCAAGGCTCCATCAAAGAGGCGCCGGAGCTCGTGGCGCAGATGGTTTCGGACGAGGACGCTCCACGGGTAATCGGCGAAGCCGCCATCAGGCAACCGAACCCGGACCCGTTGAGCGCGGCCGCGCTCGACCTGTTCGTGGCAATCTTCGGCGGAGAAGCGGGGAATCTCGCGCTCAAAGTGTTGAGCACGGGCGGAGTCTATCTCGCCGGCGGGATTCCTCAGCGAGTGCTGCCCGCCTTGCTCGATGGACGGTTTATGCGAGCTTTTGTCGCGAAGGGCAGGATGGGCGACGTGATCCGGCGGATGCCGGTCCATGTCATACTGCGGCGAGCGGCGCTGATCGGATCCGCCCGCTTCGGGATGGAGCTCGCCGCGGCCGAATCGGATAGTTGACTCACGGAGGCACGATGCAGCTCGGGATGATCGGGTTAGGGCGTATGGGCGGCAACATGGTTCGCAGGCTGATGCGGGCCGGGCACCAGTGTGTCGTGTATGATGTGACGAAGGCCGCGGTGGACGGCCTCGCGGGAGAGGGCGCGACCGGTGCGACCTCGCTCAAAGGAATGGTCGAGGCGCTGAAGCCGCCGCGCGCCATCTGGCTCATGGTGCCCGCCGCGCTGGTCGATCCGGAGCTCGCGGCGCTGGCGTCGCTGCTCGCCTCGGGCGACACGATCATCGACGGAGGAAACTCCCACTATCACGACGACATCCGGCGGGCAAAGGAGCTCAGCCCGAAGGGAATCCACTACATCGACGTCGGCACGAGCGGCGGCGTCTGGGGTCTCGATCGAGGCTACTGCTTGATGATCGGCGGAGAGGATGCTCCCGTCCGCCAGCTCGATCCGATCTTCACCGCACTCGCTCCGGGGATCGGCTCGATTCCGCGCACGCCCGGACGGGAGAAGGCCGGCGGCACTGCGGAGCGGGGTTATCTCCACTGCGGTCCATCCGGAGCCGGTCACTTCGTCAAGATGGTGCATAACGGGATCGAGTACGGGCTGATGGCCGCCTATGCGGAAGGGCTCAACATTCTGCAACATGCGAACGCCGGCTTGCGGTCGCAGACCGCTGATGCTGAAACAACACCGCTCCGCAACCCCGAGCACTACCAATACTCGTTCAACCTCGGCGATGTCACCGAGGTGTGGCGGCGGGGCAGCGTCATCGCCTCGTGGCTGCTGGATCTGAGCGCGCAGGCGCTCATGGAGAGTCCGGATCTGGCGACCTTCGCGGGCCGAGTCTCGGACTCGGGCGAGGGCCGGTGGACGATCGCGGCGGCGATCGACGAGTCGGTGCCGACGCCGGTGCTGAGCGCGGCGCTCTACGACCGCTTCACGTCGCGCGGCGAAGGCGACTTCGCGCACCAGATGCTGTCGGCGCTGCGCTTCCAGTTCGGCGGTCATCAGGAAAAGCCGGGCGGAGGCGCGAAGTGAACGGCAGCGATACGTCCGACGCGCTCGTCATCTTCGGCATCACCGGCGATCTCGCCTACAAGCAGATCTTCCCCGCGCTCTACGCCATGGTACGGCGGGATCATCTCGCCACGCCGATCCTCGGCATGGCGCGCGCGGGGTCGAGCATCGACGAGCTGCGGGCGCGGGCCCGCGCCAGCCTCGAAGAGCGCGGCCCGGTCGACGACGCCGCGTTTGCGAAGCTTGCCGGCCTGCTGCACTACATCGGCGGCGACTACGAGGATCCAGCCACGTTTTCGGCGTTGAAGACCGCGCTCGGTGGTGCCACCAGACCCGCGTTCTACTTCGCGATCCCGCCCAGCATGTTCGCGCTGGTGGCATCGGGACTCGCCGCCGCGGGCGTGTCGACCAACGCGCGCGTGATCGTGGAGAAGCCGTTCGGCCGCGACGTGGCCTCGGCCGAAGCGCTCAACCTCGCGCTGCACGAGCACTTCCCCGAGTCGTCGATCTTCCGCATCGATCACTACCTGGGCAAGGAACCGGTGCAGAACCTGCTCTACTACCGCTTCGCCAACTCGTTCCTCGAGCCGATCTGGAACCGCAACTACATCGAGCGGGTGCAGATCACGATGGCCGAAACCTTCGGTGTGCAGGGCCGCGGCAAGTTCTACGAGGAAGCCGGCGCGATCCGCGACGTCGTCCAGAACCACCTGCTGCAGGTGGTCAGCCTGCTGGCCATGGAAGCGCCGGGCGGCCGCGGCACCGAAGCGGTGCGCGACGAGCAGGCGCAGGCGTTCCGCTCGATGCGGGCGCTGCAGCCCGACGACGTCGTGCGCGGCCAGTTCACTGGCTATCGCAGCGAAGCGGGCGTGGCGCCCGACTCGCAGGTCGAGACGTTCGCCGCCATCCGCCTGCATGTCGATTCATGGCGCTGGGCCGGCGTGCCCTTCTACATCCGCGCCGGGAAGCATCTACCGGTCACGGTCACCGAAGTGCTGGTCGAGCTGAAGCGCCCGCCGGTGATCCTGTTTGAAGACTGCGCCCAGGCCCGGCCGAATCAGTTCCGCTTCCGCCTCAGCCCGCAGGTGGTGCTGTCGCTCGGCGCGCGCGCCAAGACCCCGGGCGAGAAGATGCGTGGCGAAGACGTGGACCTGATGGCGCATCACGAACAGCACGACGAGATGGCCCCCTACGAGCGACTGCTCGGCGACGCCATGCGCGGCGATCAGATGCTGTTCGCCCGGGAAGATACGGTACAGGAGGCCTGGCGGGTGGTGGAGCCGGTGCTCGGCACGGCCACGCCCCTCTATCAGTACGCGCCCGGCACCTGGGGACCAGAGGAAGCCAGCCGGCTCGTGAACCACGGCTCGACGTGGCACAATCCTGAGCAGGATTGGGGTGGCCAGTAGCCACACACATGGCTCATGTGCAGGTCTTCGCCGACGCCGATGCGCTGCTCGATGAAGCGGCAGAGGTCGTGGTGCGCACCGCTGGCGAGAGCATCGGGGCACGCGGCCGCTTCCTGCTGGTGCTCTCGGGCGGCTCCACGCCGCTCGGCCTCTACCGCCGCCTGGCCAGCGCGGCGTGCCGCGATCGCATCGACTGGAGCCGCGTGCACCTCTTCTGGGGCGACGAGCGCTGCGTGCCACCCAGTCACTACTCCAGCAACTTTGGAGCCGCGCGCGCGGCCCTGATCGACGCGGTGCCGGTGCCGCCGGTGCAGGTGCATCGCATGCACGGCGAAGACGCGCCCGACAGCGCGGCCACGGCCTACGAAGCGGTGCTGCGCGCTACCGTCGGCGTCAGCGAATTCGGTGGTCCGGGCGCGCTCGATCTGGTGCTGCTCGGGCTCGGCACCGACGGGCACACGGCGTCGCTCTTCCCGGGCATGCCCTCAGGCCGCGTGATCACGCGCTGGGTCGTGGCGGAGCACGTCGACACGGTGCGCGGCTGGCGCATCACGATGACGCCGCCGCTCTTGAACGCGGCGCACGCCGTGCTGTTCCTGGTCAGCGGCGCCGACAAGGCCGGCGCCCTGTCGGCCGTGCTCGAAGGTCCGTCGCGGCCGTCGGCGCTGCCGGCGCGGCGCATCGCCGAGAGCGGTCATCACGTGCGCTGGCTGATCGATGAGCCAGCCGCGGCGCAGCTCACGCGCACGCCCCCCGGATCCTGACGGCGCGCTCGACCGGTGCACCTGGAGTCAGCTCCAGGCCAGCGACGGCACCCTCGTTCGGTGGCGCCGCCTGACGTCCCACGGTCGCCGCTCCGGCCCCTGACCCTACGCGCGGATGCGGAAGTTGCGCATCATGCCCATGTCCTCGTGCTCGAGGATGTGGCAGTGATACAGGTACCATCCCGGATAGGTAGAGAATGTGACCTGCACGCGCACGGTTTCTCCGGGCAGCACGATCACCGTGTCGGTCCAGCCGGCGTCGTGGATGCCCTCGCGCAGCGGATTCGGGCCCCCGCCGGTGCGCGACAGCACCCGGAACTGCGGACCGTGCAGGTGAACCGGATGCGCCGCCGCCATGCCCATGGGATTCGGCTGGTTCACGAGCTCCCAGATGTGGGTTGACCCAGGCGCTACGGTTTCCGCGGCGGTCGCCTCGTCCATCTCGAACGTGCGGCCGTCGATCAGCCAGTTCATCATCATGAACGTGATGGGCACGCGGCGCACCGGCGCGCTGACCGAGGCGCGGAACAGGTCCGTGGTCAAGGTCGGCGGCACCAGGTAGCGCGGTCCTGAGGCGGCCGACACGCGCAGCGTCATCAGCGTGAGTGCCGCGCCCTGCGGCACCGACGAGGTCTCGTCCATCATGCCCACGCGGCCGGCCGCGTCTTCGGGAAAGGCCAGCGACGTGAGTTGCACCGACGACCCGGAGGCGTGCGTTGACAGGTCGAGGATCACGTCGGCGCGCTGGCCCGGCGCCATGGTGAGCGCCGCGAGTTCGCGCGGCCGGTCGAACAGGCCGCCGTCGTTGCCGATCACGGTCATCGGCGTCCCGTCGCTCCACGCCAGCTTGTAGAAGCGGGCGTTCGAGGCATTGATCAGCCGCACGCGGTAGGTACGGCGATCGACGACGCGCGTGGGTTGCACCAGGCCGTTCACGAGCATGCGCGAGCCGAGCCAGCCGTTCATCAGCTCCATCGACATGCCCATGGCCATGCCTCCGCCCATGCCGCGGCCCATGCCCATGCCCATTCCCCGGCCGCGCTGCCCGCCCATGGCCATGCCGCCCGTCTGGCCGGTGGCCAACGTGCCGCTGGGCAGCAGATTCGGGTAGACGAGCTGATTCCCCGCATCGAAGCGGCGGTCTTGCAGCGCGCACAGGAGTTCGCCGTCGCCACTGGGCAGTCCGAGCGCCGCTTCCTCGGGGTCGGACACCATCAGCAGGCCCGCCAGGCCCAGATACACCTGCGGTCCGGTGCGCAGGTGCGGATGCGGGTGGTACCAGTAGGTGCCGGCGCGATTGGTGACCGTGAAGTCGTAGGTGTAATCCTGGCCGCCGCTGATCGCGAGCCGCGGGTGTCCGTCGGCCGCTTCGGGCACGTCGAGGCCGTGCCAGTGCACGATCGACGGCTCGGGCAGGCGGTTCGCGAAGCGGATACGCACGCGCTGACCGCGCACCAGCCGGATGACCGGCCCCAGATACGAGCCCTCGAGCACCTGCAGGGTATCCGCCGGTCCTTTCACCACCTCGCCAGTGAAGCGCCACACACGGGTCGGGACGCCCGGCAGCAGGCTGACCTCGCCCGGAGCGGCCGTGAGCGTCAGCTCCACGTCGGGCGCGAGGGCCGGGAACGTCTGGCTGGTGTCGGCGGATAGGTCGAGGCCGGCCGCCCGGCAGCCGTGCAGGAAGGGCACGAGGCCGAAGGCGCGGAGCAGGGTGCGTCGGTGCATCCTCTCTTCAAAAGCAATCGCCATACCGCCCTTCGCCGCGCCGGAATCGAGCGAAATCGCGCCGCCGGCGCCTCGTCGCCACGACGGCGCGCGTAAGACTCCGGGTGGACCGCGAGTTCCTCACCGAGAGGATCCGATGGCGGCCGCTGCCCTCAAGCTGCTCTCATGCTGCTCTCATGCAGGGCGAGTATGGTGTGCGGATGCGATTCGCCATTGCCCTGGCCGTGAGTCTGACCGGCGCCAGCCCCCCAGCGCCGCTGCAACCGCCCCTTACCTTGCACGACGCCGTGGTCCAGGCACGCACCTCGTCGCCCCTGCTCGGCTCGGCCCGCAGCCTGGCCGAGGGTGCCACCGAGGCGGCGCGCGTGGTGTCGCGGCTGCTCAACCCGACCTTCGACTTCCGGATCGAGAACCTGGGCAGCGGCGCGCCGTCAGGCGTGCTTCCGCCGGATGTCTTCGCGGAGGCCAGCCTGCCCATCGAGATGGGGGGCCGGCGCGGGCGGCGCGCCGCGATTGCCGCCGCCGATCGCGACGTGGCCACCGGGCACCTGCAGGCGATGTCGTTCGAGCTGTCGGTGCGCACCGTGCGGGCCTACCTGCAGGCGCTCAAGGCGCGCGCGCTGGTCGAGACGCTGGCCGCCAATCGCGACGGGCTCGCAAGCCTGATCGAGACCATGGCGCGGCGCGTCACCGAAGGGGTGGCCGCCGAGTCCGACCTGCTGCGATTCCAGATGGAATCGGCCCGCATGGACATCGACGTGGCCAAGGCCGGCCTGGAGCTCGAACGGAGCCTCACTCAACTGGCGTTCGTGATCGGCGCGCCCGAGGCCATTGCCGCGGGTCAGCTCGTAGAGCCGCCACCGGTGACGCCGCCCGCACACGACGCCGCGGCGCTGGCGCAGGCCGTCGCGCGGCACCCCGACGTCACGACCGCAGCCTCACGGGTGACCAAGGCGCAGCAGATCGCCGCGCTCGAGCGCTC
>JBDTSX010000081.1:0-11742 GCA_039930925.1 Acidobacteriota bacterium
CGTGCGACGGTTGTCTGGCGCCCGTCAGCGCTGCCTGGCTGTGCGACGAGGCGGTGCACTACCTGTGTGAACGCTGTCTGGCGCCGTGCCAGGAGTGCGGCCGACGCTACTGCCGCGCGTGCTCGCGCGGGTGCCCGCGGCGGCACGTTTCGTGAAACCGCGGGGCACCAATCCGGGGAAACGCTGTCCGGGATGTGGACCCGGCCAGTTCACTGCACTGATCGCGGCACCGCTCACCCGCTCTTACTGCCCGAGCGCCCGCTTCATCTCCGACACCACCCACGCCGCTTCCGCCTCGGTGAGCACCGGCGAGGCGGTGGGATTCATCACGTGCAGCCCTTCGCTCTGCGTGATGTAGACCGACCCCTTGATCCGGATCGCGCGACCGAACAGCGGACGGCGGTAGACCCGCGGGAATGGCCGGAACGCGCGCGAGATCCGGATGCCGTCGGGATCGACCACCACGCGGCGCACATAGCCGGTCCAAGAGAGCGCCAGCAGCACAAAGATCACCGTCCCGACGATCAGCCAGGGCATCGGCGCGGCGGCGGCAAACGCATCGACCGGCGGCACCGGCGGAAGTGTTCGCACCCACGCTGACGCCGGGCTGGCCCACGGCGGCGCGTTCGGCGCGCGCAGTGCGCTCGATGCGAGCAGCAATCCCGATAGTGAGATCGCCAGCATCACCCAGAACCCGATGCGTAGTCCGTAGCTGATCGACACCGTGCCGGGGCCAGGGTCCACCTGGATCCGGGTGCCTTCAGGCTTCGGGGCCGAGCCCCCGGCTTCGGCCGCCGAGTCATCGATCGACGCCGCCGCGGTCGTCCACAGATCCGACACGGTCACCGCGCCGGCCTTCCGGGCCGCGAGTTGCGCCAGCGGGTGCACCGCGATGTCGGCGCCGTGCAGCAGCGAGTCATCCGCCTCGACGCCGCGGAGGCGTGCGTTGAGATTCAGCTCGCGCACAATCGTCTCGACGAACGCGAACTGGTCGGCGATCTCGCGCACGGCCTCCTTCGAGGTCGTCCGGGCGATGCCCGGCTCGAACAGCGTCCGGCCGTAATCCACACCGACATAGGCACGGCGGTCTTTGAACGCGACGAACACCGGTTTCCCGGCCCGTTCGCGCAGCGTCAGCAGCGCTGCCATCATCTGGGGCGTCATCAGCCCGCGCGCCACCGCGTCACTCGACGCGTGCACCGTGAATTCCTTTTCAAAGGCGGGATCGTCGAACCTCACCAGGGAGAGCTCGCTGCGGTCCCCGAGCTGATGCGACTGCGCCTTCTTCGGGTCGATCAGCATCACGCCATCGAGATGCTGGTTGAAATCCAGGTGGAAGAACAGCCCGCGGAACACCGTGTAGGTGTGCTCGTTTTTGCCGCTCCCGGTGCGGTAGGCGCGCCCGGCCTCCGACGCCTCGAACGGAGTCCGGCCCATGTGCCCGCGCACGCGATCGTCGGACTTGAACGCACCGCGCGTGTTGAAGAGGCCCGGCGCATCGAACACCGCCTCGGTGATGCCCTGCAGGTGATCGTAGACGGCGGACGGACAGACGACCTTGAAGATTTCGGCGACGATCTCCTGTTTGAATCGGGCGCGGTAGCTGCTGAACGCGGCGATGCCCGGCAGCAGGTATTTCACCAGCGCGAACACCAGTCCGCCCACCAGCCACACCCAGGCGAGAGCGATCACGGTGCCGATCCACTCTGGAGGCAGGAAGCCATCCAGCAGATCGCCCGCAACCAGGATTGCCACCGGCGAGAGGACCACGATCATCGACTTGATGATCAGCCAGCGAACGGCGCGGCGCCGATCGTCAATCGCGGCGAGCTTCGGCCTGAGCGTCGCGTCGTAGAACGCGTCGATCCGGCTGACGGTGTCGGCGGCGAGAATCTCAGTCACGAGGCGGGATTATAGCGTCCGGCGAGCGGGCCCGGATGCCGCCGGCCGACCGACAGGAGGTAGAGGACGATCGATCAGCGTGCCGGACGCCGATCGTGCATCACGAACGACCAGATCGTATCGGCGGCGGCAACGACGACGAACTGGGTGCCATCGAGGGTATAGGTGATCGGTCCGTTGGTGACCGAGGCATTCAGGCCGGCATGCCACAACGCCTCGCCGGTCGTGGCGTTGAGGGCCACGAGATCATTCGCGGCCCCACCGGTGAACACGAGGTTGCCCGCAGTGCTCAGGAGACCGGCGCGGGCGCCCCCTTCCCAGGTGTGTTTCCAGCGCACGCCCCCGGTCTTGTAGTCGAGCGCCAGCGTCATGCCCTCGGAGCGTCCGCCGCGATCCGTTCCTCCCCACCCTTGCGGGTTGGGATCGGGATCGTAGATGTAGAACACGCCGAAGGAGCGGAAGGCATTCACGTAAAACAGTTCCGTGCGCGGGCTGACACTCGGCGACGGCCAGTTCGCGGCGCCGATGCTGTCGGGCGAGACGAGAGCGCCATCGGGCTGCGGATTCTTGGCGGGGTCGGCAATCGGCTGTCCTTTTTCATCGTAGCCGAGCGCCCAGTTCGTCTTGACGAACTCCTTCGATACGACGGCGCGGCCGGTCGCGCGATCGAGGACGAAGAAGTGCCCGTTGCGCGCCGCCTGGGCAATCAGCTTCCGCGGCTGGCCGTCGATCACCGTGTCAATCAGGACGGCGGTCTCGGTCGAGTCCCAGTCATGGGTGTCGTGCGGCATGGATTGAAAGTACCAGGCCATCTTTCCGGTATCCGGATTGAGCGCGACGATACAGCCGGTGAACAGGTTGGCGCCGGCGCGGTTGCTGTGCGCGATCACCGGATGGGGATTGCCGGTCGTGACATACATCAGGTTCAACGCCGGATCGTAGGTGACCGGCTGCCACGTCATGCCACCGCCGTGTCGCATGGCATCCTCGTTCGGCCACGTGTCCGATCCCGGATCGCCAATCCTCTGCGGGACCGTGTACCACCGCCACTGGCGTGCGCCGGTCGCCGGATCGTGCGACTCGATGTATCCCGAGGTGTCGAGGTCATCGCCGCTGATGCCGGTGATCACGTGGTTGCCGATGATGATCGGCGCGGCGGAGCCGTAATAGTACTGGTCGAGATCGCAGATCGGCGTCCGCCAGCGCTCGGTGCCGTCCTTGATGTTGAGCGACACCAGATGACAATCCGGCGTCTCGAAAAAGAGCCAGTCGCCCAGGATGGCGGCGCCGCGATTCGCCAGATGATTGCCGGCGATCGACGGCCATTGAAAGTGCCACACTTCGCGGCCGGTTCGCGCGTCGACGGCCCACACGTGATCAGGCACCGTAAAGTAGAGGATGCCGCGGTCCTGCAGCGGCGTGCTCTTGATGTTGCCGCCCCCGGCGGTGCCTCCCGCGTTCGCGCGGTAGATCCATGCGAGGCTCAGGCCACTCACATTGCCGTCGTCGATCGCCGTGAGCGGACTGAAGCGCCGGCCGCTGTAGTCGCCGTTGTAGGTCGGCCACGACGTGGTGGGTGGCTGCGTGAGCACGGACGTGATCTCTGCGCCGCCCTGGGCGCCGTGGATACACACCGCCGCGCCAAGAACCGCGAGCGCCGTCCACGCGATCCATCTCATCGCTGGCGCGGGCTCCATGACCGGTGTGAAACCGCTGCACCAGCACCAGCCGAAGGGACGGTGACGAATCGGCGGCGGCTTCCGGGATCGGTGCTCATGCGGTACTCATTCGTGCGGGACTCGCGGTTCGGCTCGTAGGTTTCGGCGGCGATGGCGGATGATACGGCGATTCTAAGCGCCGCAATCGAGGCGGTCAAACCCCGCTGCGCCAGCTCCTCTCTCACGACGCGGCCAGCCCTTCCCGGTACGACGGATACCTGATGTGCAGACCCAGCTCGCGGACCGCCCGGGCGTTGCGCACGCGCTTGCCGCGACCAGTCCCCCCCTCGAACGCCGGCGGCGCCACGCCCAGCCGTGTTGCCAGCAGTCCCACATACTCACCCCGCGACGGGGGATTCCCGTCCGACACGACGTAGATCGGACTGCTCGCCAGTGGGGCAGCCGCAGCTGCCAGGACCGCTCGCGCCGCGTCGTCTACATGGATCAGATTCAGGTAGGCATCGGGAGAACCGGGGATCGTCCTGCCCGCGCTGACGTCGCCCGACCGAGGCACCCGGCCCGGCCCGTAGAGCCCGGCCAGCCGCAGCACCAGCGCATCGCAGCCTTGCTGGTGTCCGAAGAGAACCTGCTCGGCGGACAGGCAGGACTGTGCTGATTGGCTCGCGGGCTCACACACCGACGTTTCGTCCACCCACTCCCCCGCATCCTGCGCGTAGACACCGGTCGAGCTGACGTAGATCACGCGGCCGGTTGACTCGGGCAGCGCGTCCAGCACCGCCCGTAACCCGTTCACCTGCGTGTCGCAGGCAGTCGATGCGAACTGCCGGGCCCCACCAACCGCGAATACGACCGTGTCCACCAGAGGCAGCGCGCTCAATGCCTGTCCTCCGCAGACATCCACTGTTAGCGGATGCAGCCCGGCGCCGGCCAGCGCGTCGGCCCTGGCGCCACGAGTGGTCGCGTAGACTGTGTCCCCGGACTCGCGCCAGGCTCGTGCGACCCGCTCGCCGAGATACCCACACCCCACAACCAGCCTGCGCACGTTCACTCCTCTCGTCCGCGACAGCCCTCGACGGCTATCGCTCTTCAAACGCCCGGCGCGTGACGGCATGGCGATAGTCGAACAGCCGCTTCAGTTTCCTCTGCGCGAAGGATTTGGCGAACAGCCGGCCGAGGCCGCCAAGCGGCAGCTCGTACTCAATGGTATCTTCGAGCACGCACGCGTCCGGACCCTGCGGAATCATCCGGTGCACGTGTCTCCAGGACCGGAACGGACCTTTTCGCTGCTCGTCTGTGAACGACCGGCCGTGCTGATAGTCGCGATGCTCCAGGTCCCACCGGAGAGAGAAGGGGGCCGGCCCGACGAGGAGCGACACCTGGGCGCCATCGCGGATGCCGCCCTCGTGCCGCAGCACGCGGACCCGTTCCCACGGGGGCGTCAGCTGCTCGAATGCGCCGGGCGCCTCGTGCCAGTCGAAGACCGCTTCAGCCGATGCGGGAATGCGCGAGCTCGCGACAAACGTGATGCGGTGCATGACGGCTTCAGTCACCTCGACAGGCGAGCGCCTTCATGGGCGCGACGCCACGGACAATCTCGTTGCGCCGATGTGCCATGCCATTGGCCCTGGACCCGGCACCTCGTAGCGTGTCACACGTCAGCCGGCTCTATGCTCGGGTTATTCAGGCGTGGGATCTGCTGATCGCTGGAGTTGTCGTTCCCATCGGCTCCGGCTATCCTCGCCGCATGTTCCAGACAGTCGTTCTCGTCGCCGTCACCGTTCTCGCCATATCTGGCTGCCGAAAGGCACCCGTTCCGGCTGAATCGGGCGCGCCGGCCGGCGTGCCGCCTGCTGCCCACACGGGCCATGACGCCGCCCAGGGCGGAGCGCCCGCGGCGCTCGCCGATTGGGCCCGCGGCGCCAAACTGTACGACGGACTCGGCACTTTCCATCGCACGGTCACGACGAGCGTCCCGGAGGCGCAGAAATACTTCGATCAAGGTATGCGCCTGATGTGGGCATTCAACCACGACGAAGCGACGCGATCGTTCGCGCACGCGGCGGAGCTGGATGCCGCCTGCGCGATGTGTTACTGGGGCGTGGCGCTGACCGTGGGTCCGAACTACAACGTGCCGGTGATGGCGGAGTCCCGGGCCAAGGTGGCATGGGACACGCTGCAGCAGGCGCAGGCGCACGTTCAAAAGGCGACGCCGGTCGAGCAGGCATTGATCGCGGCGCTGGCGAAGCGCTATCGCGGCCCGCAGCCGCTCGATCCGTCGAACTCCGGCCCGGTGCTCACCGCGCACGCGGAAGCGATGCGCGACGTCGCGAAGCGTTTTCCGGATGACCTCGACGTGCAGGTATTGTTTGCCGAAGCGATGATGGACACCCACGCCTGGAAGTTATGGACGGTCGACGGCAAGGCCGCCCCGGGCACGGCCGAGATTCAATCGACGCTCGAAGCGGCGCTCAAGACAAATCCGTCGCATCCGGGCGCGAACCATTACTACGTGCACACGATGGAGGCCTCGATGCATCCAGAGCGGGCGCTCGCGTCAGCCGGGCGCTTGACCGACATGATGCCGGCCGCCGGCCATCTGCAGCACATGCCCGCGCACATCTTGCAACGCGTCGGCCGGTACGAGGACGCGTCCCGGGCCAACCGCGACGGGGTCAACGCCGACAGGGCGTACATGGCCGCGACCACGCCGCCCGACTACTACGCCATGTACCTCGCGCACAACTATCAGTTCCTCGCGTACTCGGCGGCGATGGAAGGGCGCAAGGACGAGGCGATGGATGCCGGCCGCAAGATGCACGAGGTGCTGCCGATCGAGATGGTGCTGGCGATGCCCGGTATGGACTGGGCGCTCGGGGAGTCGTATTTCGTGATGATCCGATTCGGCTTGTGGGATGCGATTCTCGCCGAACCGGCTCCTGACGCGCGGGCCACGGCGCTGACGGGTGCGTATCACTATGCCCGGGCGGTGGCGCTCGCCGAGACCGGGCGACGGGGCGACGCCCGCTCCGAGATCGGCCAACTGGATACGCTCGCGGCCGCAACGCCCGCGGACGCCGGCGCGGGTCTCAACACGGCCAGGGATGTGTTTGCCGTTGCGCTCGCAACCGCGCGCGCGCATCTGGCGCAGGCCGAGGGCAAGCTCGATGAAGCTGCGTCGCAGTTCCGGGCGGCCATCGCGAAGGAAGACACACTGGCGTATGACGAACCCGCCGATTGGTTCATCCCGGTGCGGCAGCAGCTCGGAGCGTTGCTGCTGAAAATGCGGAAGAACGTGGAGGCGGCCGCCGTCTACCGCGCGGATCTCGTTCGCCATCCCGACAACGGCTGGTCGCTCTTCGGGCTGGCGCAATCGCAGAAGGCGCAAAAGAAGGACGGCGAGGCGGCAGCCCTCGAGCGTCAGTTCGCGGACGCGTGGAAACACGCCGACGTGACGCTTACGGCGTCGGTGTTCTGAGTCGCAGGCAGCCCTCGTCCTGAACGGCACCGCGTATACGCTGGCATCCTTTCGGCCGCCGGCAACCGCGTATCGACCAGCCCACAACGTGCTCATAAATACCGCGGTTCGCGCGCGAGAACGGTTAGACTCGCCCTCGTGTTCCTCCTACCATTCCTGATCGGCATCGTCGCGGGCCTTCGCTCGATGACCGCGCCCGCGGTTGTCGCCTGGGCCGATCATCTCAACTGGCTCCACCTCGATGGGACCGTCCTGTCCTTCATGGGCTCCACCGCGGCCGTGGTGGTCTTCACCCTGCTGGCCGCAGGTGAACTGGTGGCGGACAAGCTCCCCTCAACGCCCAGCCGCACCGAAGCGGCCGGTCTCACGGCCCGAATCGTCTTCGGTGCTCTGTCCGGCGCCTGCCTGGCTGTGTCTATCTCGCAGTCGCTGGCCCTCGGCGCTGTGCTTGGCGGAGTCGGCGGTATCGTGGGTACGTTTGCCGGCTATCGAGTTCGCACGCGTCTGGTGCGAGCGCTCAAGGTGCCGGACCTCGTCATCGCTCTTCTGGAAGACGCGGTCGCGATTGCCGCGGGCTTCTTGATCGTATCGGCGCGCTGAGATGCTCCCCCTTAAGCGACCGGTTCTCGCGGCACTCTGCGCCCTCGCCATCGCGTCGTCCGCGGCGGCCGATGCCAAAACACTTCACTGGAGCCGGCTGGCGGTGACGGCGCGTCTCGACGCGGATGGGCGTCTGCATGTGCAGGAGCGCCATTCGATCGTCTTCAACGGGGACTGGAACGGCGGCGAGCGCGCATTCCGTCAGAGTCTCGAGAACGTGATTCACCTCGAGCGGATCTCGCGTGTCGATCGATCCGGAGCACTCGTGCCGCTGCACCAAGACAAGGCGCTTTCCGACGTGGACGCGTATGCGTGGGCCAGCTCACAGGTTCTCCGCTGGAGGAGCCGTCTCGCGATCGATCCGCCGTTCGATCAGCACGAGATCACCTACGTGATCGAGTACACGGATTCCAACATCCTGATCCCGGACGACGGTTCGTACCTCCTCGATCACAACTTCGGGCTGCCCGATCTGGAATGGCCGATCGACGCGTATTCCGTTGACCTCTCGCTCGATCCGGCATGGCAGCCGCTGGAGCCGGTCCCCGAGCACCTGACGCGCGCCAATCTGGTGCGCGGAGAAAACGTCACCGTCAGATCGCACCTGCGGCATGCCGGATCGACGCCGCCCGCCGGGGTCAATCTCGGTGCGTCCGCGGGCCTGCGCTACGCGATGCTGGCCGTGCTCCTGGCCGCGCCGGTCGTGTTCGGCTGGCAATTTCGGAGACGCGAGCGCGCGATCGGGCGCTTTGCGCCGTCTCCCGAGCCCGCCAGTATCGACCGTGCGTGGCTCGACGCGCACCTGCTCAACTTCCCTCCGGAGGTCGTCGGCGCCGCATGGGACGACCGCACGGACGCGTCAGAAGTCGCCGCGGTGATCGCCAGGCTGGTTCAGGAGGGCAAAATGAGCAGCCGGGTCGAGAAGCGGGGCCGCAAGGAGCAGGAGTTGGTGCTGACGCTGCTCCAGCCGAAGAACTCGTTCCCGGGATACGAAGAGTCCCTGGTGAGGGCGCTGTTCTTTGAGGGAGACACGACCAGCACCGAGCGGATCAAGGCACATTACAAGAGCAAGGGATTCGATCCCGTCTCGAAGATCCGCGGACGGCTCGACAAGGAGGCCGTCGGGATCCGGGGGCGCAACGCCGCGTTGAAGGTGAGTCGTACCTGGACGCTCGGTCTCGCGGCGACCGGAGCACTACTCATCGTGATCGGAGGTTTCATCAGTGTGCTCAATATCATCGGCGCGCTGGTCGCGTGCTCCATCCTGCTCGCCGTGTACGTGGCCGGGGTCCTCGGCGCGGTCGACTACCGCCGCCGCGTGACCAGGACGGGCCTGTTCACTCTTGAATTCGTTCCGGCGGCGCTGCTGATCCTCGTGGTCCCGGCGCTCCTGCTCGTTCAGTGGCGTGGATTCCGCTTCCATGCGGCCATGCTGGCCGGCCTCGTGCTGCTGTCGGCCGCGGCCATCCGCAGCATCTTCAATTCGGCGCTGAGCCGCGATACGGGCGAGTACCTGCAATATCGGCGGCGGCTCGCCGCCGCTCGCGAGTTCTTCGCGCGGGAGCTTCGCCGGCCGAATCCGGCGCTCGATGATTCCTGGTTTCCGTACGTGCTCGCGTTCGGCCTCGGCGCCAACGCCGATCGCTGGTTCAGATCGTTCGGTGGGCCCTCTGCGGCCGCATCCTCGGCCACGGACACATTCGGCTCGTCGTCCCGCTCTCAATCGTCGGCCGACTCGGGTGGATCCCGCACGACCGGATGGACGGGCGCGGCCGGCGGCGCATCTGGAGGCGCGGGCGCCAGCGGGACGTGGGCTGTCGCGGCGGCAGAAATGGCGGCCGGTGTCGCGAGTCCGAGCTCGAGCGGGTCTGGTGGGGGCGGGTCGAGTGGGGGCGGCAGCAGCAGCGGCGGGAGCTCGGGGGGCGGCGGCGGAGGGGGCTGGTAACGTCTCGGCACGAATCCGGCGCCATCTGCGCGATCACCCGAGCGCGATATCGTCCGGCTGAAGCCGGACGCCACGAACAATCTGCGACCAGCCTCGCTCTCCACTCCTCCTATTGATCGGACGCACGAGGCAGGACGAACTTGAAACCGGCTCCGCGCTACGCGAACTTGACGCCGATGCGTTCGCCAACCGAACGAATGTACTCCCGCCCCTCGGTGTATTCCTCAGGCGTCTGGAGATGCTCCAGCATCAGCGGCGCGTCAATCGCCAGCCGGGACAACTCACGCAGATATTTTGCGTAGTCCATCTGCCCCTTGCCGGGAACGACCTCGCGGAAGTGGACGTTGTACTCAGGAATCCACGCGAGGTCCTTGGCGTGGCACGAGACAATCCATTTCCCCAGCGTGGCGAAGCACTCGCCGATGAAGGCGGCGTTGCGGTAGAAGCGCGACGGTGAATTGATCCCGTTGCATACGTCCATGTGCACCGCGAACGACGGCCGGTTCACTGCCCGAATCAATTTCAAGTACGTGTCGGGGCCGTCGGGCAGGCTCCATCCCATCATCTCGATCGAGAACCTGGTCGCGACCGGCTTCACGGCGTCGATCACCTTGCGGCAATTCTCGACCGTCGCGTCGAAGAACTCCTGCGACAGATTCTTCGGGTCGGCGCCGTACCAGACCGTCGGATTGTAGGAGCCGGCAATGTCCACACAGCACCGGGCGCCGACCGCCTCCGCGAGCGCGAGCCGCTCGGTCACGTAGCGAAGATTGTCGGCGCGCTTCTGCGCATCAGGGTCGAGCATGTTCCGCCACGCGCCGACCTCCGCGATCACCACGTCTTCCGCTGCGAAGGCGTCGCGGATCGCGCGCACGCGATCGCGATCCTCGACCGTCGCCGCGGGACAGTAGGCGGCGCTGTAGCCCAATCGACGATGCTCACGCGCGAGCGCAACGGGATCGTCGGACTTCAGGAAAATCGGGCCGCCGAGACGGATCGACCGCGCTCTCGGGCCAGCCTGAACGGCGCGCGCCTCCGGCGCGGAACCGGTTCCAGTTGGATTGAGGAACGGGAGAGCGGAGGCGGCGGCGAGAAATTCGCGCCGGGACGGTTGCCGGCTGCTTCGATCGTCTGTAGCCATGGCTGCATGCTACGGACGCCCGCGCCTCGAATGCAACAACAACGATGCCGGCCGGACAAAATCTGCCCGGCCGGCACCGCGCGTCGTTTGTCTTCGGTCCGGCACCGTACCGGTCCGGCCGAAGCCGGACACTACCGGTGACACCGGACACTCCCACGTCCGGCTAAAGCCGGACGCTACCGATGACGCCGAACCGGCCTAGAATCGGAACCCCATCGCCAGCAGGTACGTCCGGCCGCCGGTCAGCCCAGACCGCCACGCCGGATAATCGGTTTCCGCCGTGGCCTGTCCGTAGCGGGCTCCCCTCGTGAACGTCGTTGGAATGCCGAGCGCGTCGACCGGCCCGTCCCAGTTCGGCTCGAGTGTCGTATCGAACCCGATCTGCTTCTGGTTGTTGAACAGGTTCAGCATTTCCAGCCGAATGTACGGCCGGACCGTCCGCCATACCGGGACGGTGTAGTTGACGGAAAGGTCAGCCAGGGCGTAGCCAGGGGACAGGTTGGCGCCGCGCGGCCCATAGTAGATGTTCTGTCCGCCGCCGCCCGGCTGGTTCGCATATCCGAGAGCCTCCGCCTGTTCGAGCTGGAAGTCGCTCAGGTCCGCGTTGCCGGTGACGTCGCTGTACGGCGTGCCCGAGTTGTAGCGCCAGATGAAGCCGATGTCGGCCGCGCCCAGCCAGCCGAGCGGCTGCGTGTAAGTGCTCAGCACACGCACCTTGTGGCGCTGATAACCGGCCAGACGCCCCTCGGGGAAATTCCGCTGCGGGTCGAACACCTCCGGATAGTCGAACGCGACGCTCGGGATGCCCGGCTGATTCGCCGCTTCCCCTTCGTAGTTCCCGTGGTTCCGCAGCTGCGCGGTGTAGCTGAGATCGACCAGGAAGCGGCTGCCGAAACGCTCGCGGCCCTGGAACACCAGGGCCTTGTAGTCGCGGAAGAGCGAGTCCGGCGCGTTCCGCCACACCGCAATGTCATAGGCCCCGTAGTCGATCCCGCCCTGC
>JBDTSX010000082.1:0-11730 GCA_039930925.1 Acidobacteriota bacterium
ACATCGCGCGGCCGATTCCGCTCGAGCGGTTCCCGGTTGACCTGAACCGCACCGTCGGCGACGCGGTGGAAGCGATGGAGCAGCACGCGGAAACCGCCGGGCTGACCCTGCGCAGCGAGCTGACTCCGGAGACGCTCTACATCGAGGGAGACGTCTTCGCGCTGGGGCGCGTCTACCGGAACCTGATTCTGAATGCGATCCAGGCCACCGCGCCCGGCGGCCTGATCGTCGTCGCCAGCGAAGCGCGCGGCGATCACGTCCAGGTGCGCATCTACGACACCGGCTGCGGGATTCCCCCGGAGCGGATCTCACAGATTTTCGAAGACTTCGTCACCACCAAGCGCCGCGGGCTTGGTCTCGGGCTCGCCATTTCGAAGAAGATCGTCGAGCAGCTCGGCGGCAAGATCACGGTCGCGAGCGAAGTGGGCAAAGGCACGACGTTCGTGCTGGAGTTTCCGAGGACGATGGCGCGCCCGATGCTCGTGGCGCGCTGATCACGGTAGCGTCCTAGCCGCGTTCAGGATCCAGGGGGTCCGGCGGGTGCGACGAGGTTCGACTGTAGTACTTGCACACCGGCGCGAATGATTGAGGAGGAGCAAGACATGTTTCGGAAACTGGTCAAGGCAACCGAGATCGATATCGACGGCACGCTGTACGCGGTACGCTTCTACGAAGTCAGAACGGCCCGGGGCGCACGGCGCTTCAGCTGCGAAGTCCTGCTCGGTGCGGCGGATCTGATCATCGTGGACGACGACTCGATGACCAGCCTCGAATCGAAGATGGATATGCTGGCCCCGGCAACCGTGTACAGCCGCCTGCTCGCCGCCCGCCCTTGCGTGGCGGCCTGATTTGCGGCCGCAATTGGGACCTTGGGAGGTGAGTGTCCCTGCTGCGCGCCCGGGACGGACGGTGAACAGTTCTACGACCGCCGCCGGTCGCTGACAGGAGACGAGAAGAACACGAGGTCCTTTTTTCCAGAAAGATCTCCCGGCCTCGTCTCCTCCTGTCGAAGACGGTGGCTCGGGACTCACAGCCCGCAAAAATGATCGGCCCGCTGGCCGCCCGCCCAAACGTGGCGGCGCCAGGGGCCGAATTGAATCGAGGCCGTGTACGCGGCCGCCGCTCTCGGCGGCGTGACGATCTACTTCTTGGGTAGGACGGTGTCCTTGAGCTGCTTGGCGATGCGCGCCTTGACGACGGTCTTGGCGGGGATCTTAATCGCCTCCCCCGTCGCGGGGTTGCGCCCCATGCGCGCCTTGCGCTTCTGGACGACCAGCTTCACCATCCCCGGGAGCACGAACTCTCCGGAGCGCTTCAACTCCTTTTCCGCCAGCGCGTTCAGCTCGTCGAAGAACTCTCTCGCCTGCGTCCGCTTCACTTCGAAGCGATCCGCGAAATGCGAAAACAGTTCCGATTTGCCCATTCTGCGGGCCTCTGCCATCGGCTAATCCCCTTGCTTGGGCGCGCTCACTACGACCCGCGTCACGGCCGCGCGCGCGTGCGGCGGCAGCGGACAAGATGTTCTGGGCCTCTCGACCCCTGTGTGGTGCCTTCTTCGGCAGGGCACCTCACCAGCCCGATCGGCGCTCCGGGTCGAACGACTATGAAACAGGCCACATCCTAGCGCGCGATGTTTTGCGGTGTCAATCAGCGTATGGCTCGCAACCGCTCAAAACTGGCCGGAATGCTACAATTTTCTGATGTCGACTGCCACGCTCGAGACGTTTCCGAACCCCGCTCCCGGCCGCGATTACGAGATCGAGATCCGCTGCCATGAATTCACGTCCGTGTGTCCCAAGACAGGACTTCCTGATTTCGGCGAGATCACCATCACCTACGTACCGGACGAGTTGTGCCTCGAGCTCAAGGCCCTGAAGTACTACATGGTCGAGTTCCGCAACCAGGGGATCTTCTATGAAGCGGTCACGAACCAGGTCCTCGACGACCTGGTCGCGGTCTGCCGTCCGCGGCGGATGACCGTGGTGGGGGATTTCTCGGTCCGCGGCGGGATCAGCACGCTAGTAACGGTTGAGTACGCCGCGCCGCCGAGCGGGCAGCGCGCGGCAGACGGCCCGCCGCGCGGCTGATGCCGCAGCGATGGCTGACGCCCCGACGCCTGCGCCTTCACGCGATGGCGCTGCTCGTGGCGCTCTGGGGCGTGACCGCCGTCAACCTGGCGACACGCGGCGCGGTCGCGGTGAACGGACACCTCAAGGGTGAGGACTACGCGCACTTCTACGCGCTCGGGCGCATCGCACTGGCGCACGACGCTTCGGACCTGTACGACCCGGCGGCGCAGACCGCCACGATCGCCGGCGCCATTCCGGACGCCCGGCCGCCCACGTTCGTCCCGGTCTACGGGCCGCAGGTGGCGCTGTTCTTCGCCGTCTTCGCGGTCTTCCCGTACCTCGTCAGCCTGACGCTGTGGTGGACGGTTTCGACAGCCGTCTACCTCGCGTGCTGCTGGCCGTTCTGGCGATGCTCCCCTGCGCTCGCCGGCGCGAAGCCCCGGTTCTTCCTCTTCGCTCTCGCCTATCCAGGCTTCTGGGAGTTGATCGTCCACGGGCAGACGTCCGTGCTGGTCCTGGCCTGCTTCACGCTGCTCTGGACGGCGCTCCGCGACCGCAACCGACCTCGGCATCTGCTCGGCGGGATCGCGCTCGGCCTGCTGTTCTATAAGCCGCAGATGGGGATGGCTGCCACCGTCGTGCTGCTTGCCTCGGCGCAGTGGAGGGTGCTGACGGTCGCAGCGCTCACAGTCGTCATCCAGTTCGCGGCGGCCTGGGCGTGGTTCGGGTGGGAGGCGATCGCCGGGTACATCCGGATGCTCCGGCTCCTTCCCGCTGTGGCGGATCTGCTCGAGCCCAACCTGTCGCAGATGTGTTCGCTGCGGGGTGTCGTTCAGCTCCTCGGCGTCCCCGAGCCCTGGGGGCTCGCCGCATATGCGGCGGCAAGCTCGCTCATCCTCGCCGTGCTCGTCCACTCCTGGCGCACGCGCCCACCGGCAGTCGGCGTCGCGCTTCTTCTCCTGGCCACCATTCTCGTGGCTCCGCATGCCACGGTCTACGATCTGGTCATCCTGGCTCCGGCGCTGATCCTGCTCGCCAACAAGGCCGCAGCCGGGAGCCCGGTCCACGTGCCCTGGCTGTACGCGGCCTACCTCGCGCCGCTATCCGGCGGCCTGGCCGCACTCACCCACGTGCAGCTCATCGCACCGGTACTGTGCGTGTTGTTCTGGACCGTCGTCCGCACGACGCGCGCCGCCCCGGCGGTCAGCGCCTAGCTGCTGGTCGGATCGGCCGCGGGGGGCTGCCGCGCCGCTCCAACCAGCAAAGCCACGGTCGCGCCGAGGTGCGACTCCCCATCGTCCGCGAACGACTCGACGAGTGGATGCCGTTCGAGCGCCGCCTGAACGATGCCCCGCTGAATGCCTCTGCCCCGTCCGTGGATCAAGCGCACTTCACGCAGACCCGCCGCTTGCGCGGCGTTGACGTAATCCTCTACCACCGACCTGATGTCGCCCGGAGCGAACGCATGCAAGTCGAGAACGCCTTCGATCGGAACGAGGTGCGGCTCTTCACTCATCACTGGTTGGCGCGCATCCGCTTGCAGGTTCGATCCTACTTGCTCAAGCGAATGATTTGGTTCTGCAGCGCCTGGAACGCCGGGCCCACATCCGCTTCCGTCCGGGCGAAGTAGTACTTCCCTTCGAGCTGCGCGCTGTTGAAGTCGGGTGACGTCTTGTCGTTGGCCATCCGCTTCAGGATATCCTCCGACTTTTCGGGCATCGTGCCGAGGCTGTATCGCACCAGCTCGCCCATGCCGATCGTGTAGATGCGGATCGGATAGTCGCCGGTATCGTTGCGTGCGGCGCTGGCGATGAGTTCCACGAGGTTGCGGGCGGCGTTGTTGATGTTGAACACTTCGGCCGGATAGCGTCCGTTCCCGGCCAGGTTCCGCAGCCCTCGACGCGAATTCTGCGCGGCGCCGTTCACCGTCAGCGCGGAGGTCTGGAGGGGAAAAGACTTCGGGATCCCCGAGCTGCGTTGGTTGGCGTGAAAGCTGGTCAGCGGCAGATAGGGCACGGTGCCGACGCAGCTGCCCGCGATCGCGCAGGTGTTGTTCCAGTTGGGCACGGTGATCGCCACTGAGGGGCTCGCGGCGCCGGTTGCCGTGTCGTAGAGCCCGGTAATCTGCGGATTGTTCCAGGTCTGGCCGTCAGGATCCGGGGAATTCTTGGGGAAGTCGAACGTCCGCAGCGACCGGCCGAGCCCCGGCGCCGCATCGTAGTTGCCCGGCACGCTGTTGGACGCGCCGTCCGTGAACAGGACGATCACGCGCAGGCCGGACTGCGCGCCGCTCCCCACCGAGCGCAGCTCGTCCCATCCGCGATAGAGCCCCTCGACCATGTTCGTGCTGCCGCCCGGCAGCGTGTTCGGCACATCGGTCATGACCTTGCTCTTGTTGAAGCCGCGGCTCGCCGGCATCGCATCGAGAACGGTGGCGCCGTTGCCGAAGGTCAGGAGCGACACGCGATCGTTCGCCGGATCGAACGAATCCACGAACGTCCTCACGGCATCCCTGACGGCGGTCCACTTCCCGCCAATCGAGCTCGACACGTCGAGCACCAGCGACAGGTCCACCATTCTTCGCGTGGCTTCTCCCGTCGCCCGGACGGTGACCTGCTGAAACCCGCCAAGCTTCATGAACGTCGTCGGCATCACCGCGGTTGCGGTGACGGTCACGACGTTGACGCCGGACGCCTGGATCGTCTTCAACGCGAAGAACCCTGGATCGGTCGTGGGGTCCGTCACCGATGTCGTGGCCATGTAGCCGGCGGGGAAATTCGCCGTGAAGATTCGCGACGCCTCCCCCTTGGGGTCGCCGCTGTTCAGCATGCGAGCGGCGCCGAGCGCCGCGCCGTCAACCGCTTTGCTCAACTGGGCCTTGACGATGTAGGCGCGGCCGCTGTCGAGCGCCAACCCCACGAACAGTGTCAGCACGGTCAGGAACACCGCCATGTAGATGACGGCGAAGCCTTTCTCTGCCGAGATGTCGATTCCACGCTTTCTCATATCGCGGCCTTTCGGAATGTTCATTACGCCCGCGCACGCCGGTGTCATCCCGGCATCTCCCGCGCCCGTGTCGAGAACCCTCGAGGACCCGAGCTCGAGTGATCAGTTGATACCGGGTGCTCCGGTGTCCGCAGAGGACCGGGGCCTTCCCCCGGGCCGCTGCCCGCTAGAAGTAGGCGATTGAGTACAGCAGCTTCGGCACCGCCACGCCGAACCCGTCGAGCGGCGTGATCAGGGCGTGGGTCGTGTAGATTTCGGTGATGTAGATCATCCCGCCCTTGACGCTGACGAGGTTGGACGCGACGTTGGTGACCTGGAGGCCGGTGTTGCTGTCGGAGTTGTCCGCCTCGAAATCAGGCGCTCCGGCGAAGGACCCGCTGCCCCGGATCTGCAGCTTGCTCGACGCCGACAGCGCCCCGTACTCGTAGCGCTGATACAGGATCAGCTTGTCGTAGTTGGCCGTCCCGGTCGTCCCGCCCCGCTTGATGACGGAGAAAATCAGCCGCGAGGTGGTGGTGAAGTCCACGGGCGGGCTGCTCATCGTCTTCATCACGGTCGCGGCATCCTCGAGGCTGGTGTCGCGCGAAATCAGGTTCGATCCCTCACGCGTCAGCCGGGTGACCAGGTGCTGGTCGACGAGGGCATAGCCGACCTCGATCACGCCGAGAACGAGCAGGAGGGCCAGCGGCAGGATCACCGCGAACTCGAGGATGCTCTGCCCGCCGGTTCCCTTCAGCAGCGGGGGTCGCGTGTTCACTGGAATTTCCCTTCGTTCCTCATCGTCGAGGCCACTCGCAGCCGAATCTGTCCGCTCGGAAAGAATGGCCGCATCAGGGGCGTGAAGAACGTCCAGGTGTAGTCGACGGTGAGCCGCTCGACTTCGTCCGGACCGCCGGTGCCGCCGGCCCAGGCGCTCCCGCCGACCGGGAGATGGCTGAACGTGAAGGCGCTCTCGGGGATGGTCAGGGACGGCGTCGCCTGCCGCATCGCGAGCTTGATCGAGTCCGGCCTGGACAGCGTGCCGCTGACGTTGCCGGTCACGGCGTAGCGGGTCGCCTGGCTGACGCCGTTCTCGAGGGCGAGGTAGCAGTAGAAGAGGGCGGAAAAGTCGACGATCGTGAAGGTCAGGAGGACGAGCAGCGGCGCGACGATCGCCGCCTCCACCATGTTGGCCCCTTCAGCATCGCGCACCCGTTTGATGGCTCGACGTAAGCGTTTCATTTTGCCTTCCTGTTACATCGCTCGCATCCGGCGTCGACCGGACCGGTTCCAATCGTCGTAGCGTCCGGCTTTAGCCGGACGAATGCCCTTCTAGAACACACCCGGCAACACGCGCCACCGCACCTGCGCCTGGTACGCCCGGTACGCCACGTCGCGCGCGAGCGTGCGCTCCTCGCAGACCGCGCGGATCAGGAGCACGACGTCGGCGGCCCCGAGCGTCAGCACGTTCCAGATGGTCGGATTGGCGGCGAGGAATCCTACATGGGTGATCAGGTAGCCGAGATAGATCGGGTGACGGACGACGCGATAGATGCCGGTCGAGACGACGCCGCGGTTCGCGGGCATCAGCCCGAAGCTGCGGCCGAGCGAGAGCTTGCCCGAGATGACGACGAGGAGGCCGCAGGCGGAGATCGCCACCGTCGCGATCGCCGGCCACAGCGCGGCGACGCTGGCCGGCATCACGAGCGAGGGGCCGATCAGTGACAGGCCGGTCACGATCCGGGCGTGCAGGCTGCGATCGACCGCCAGCGGCGGACGCCGGAACACCGTGAGGATGACGACGAGCGCCTCGCTCGCGACGAGGAGGAGCCCGGTGATCCGTCCGGTCCGGATGAAGTCGGCGCCGATGCGCATCGCCATGAAGGTGAAGAGCGCGACAATCGCGACCCGCGCCGCGAGCTCTCCCCAGGCGACCGCGGGCGGGGCGGCTGCCGCCGGAAGCGGCCGGTGGTGCAGCAGCCCGCTGTCCACGCCGATCGCTTCCGTGTCTCCGGCGAACCTGCCCGCGAGCGCGAACCGCTTCATGACTCTGCTCCCTGTGACCCGGTTTCCTCGAGGAAGTAGCTGCCGCACGCCGCGTCGAGCAGCTCGCGCGTGATCGAGGGCACACGGTTCTGGTAGCGGCACATGTCCACCACCTGCTCGATCAGATCGCGCGGATGGCAGGCACGCATCTGGAGCGCGCGCGGCTCGTAATACTTGCGATTCAGGTACTCCACCATCACCGGGTCGAACGCCAGGCCGCGCTTGCGGCAGTTCAGCTCGAAGATGCGGCAGTACTCGTCGATGGTCGGGTTCTTCGCCAGGATCTTGTAGGGGATGCGGCGCAGGAACGCTTCGTCGGCGAGCGACTCCGGCTTCAGGTTGGTCGCGAACACGATCAGGACGTTGAACGGGATCTCGAACTTGCGTCCGGTGTGCAGCGTCAGGAAGTCGACGCGGCTCTCGAGCGGGACGATCCAGCGGTTCAGGAGATCGCGCGGCGGAATGCGCTGGCGCCCGAAGTCGTCCACGACGAAGACGCCGCCGTTGGCCTTCATCTGGATCGGCGCCTCATAGAACTTCGAAATCGGATTGAACGTGAGGTCCAGCATCTCGAGCGTCAACTCGCCGCCGACCACGACCACCGGCCGCTTGACCTTCTCCCACCGGCGATCCTGCGTCGCGGTGGCGATCACGCTGACCGGGCCCGCGGCCTCACCGATCGGGTGATGCGTGACCGGATCGAACATCGTGATGACGTGGCCGTCCACGTCGATCGCGTGCGGCACATACATGCCGCTCCCGAGCGCGCGCCCGATGCCTTCTGCGACGACGGTCTTGCCATTGCCGGGAGCGCCGTAGAGAAAGAGCGCCTTGCCCGAATTCACCGCGGGACCCAGCTGGTCGAACATGCCCTGGTTGACGATCAGCTGGTCGAAGCCGGTCGCCAGCAGATCGCGGTCGACATACGGACGGGCCGCCATGCAGGCGCGCACGTAGGCGTTGTATTGCGCCAGCGACACCGGCGCGGGACCGACGTAGCGGCAGACGTCGATGAACTGGCCGGCGCGATCGCGGCCGAGATCGGTGAGCACGTAGCGATAGCCGGCGGTGCCGACGCCGCTCGCGCCCCGCACCTCGATGAGCTTCTCGACCCGTGCGTGCTGGACCAGGGCCTCGAGCACGGAGTACGGCAGGCGCATCCTGTCCGCCAGGCCGGTGCCGCTCGCTTCGCCGCCGATCAACGTCTTCAGCAGCAGCTGTGCGAGCGAATCGGGGTGCAACCCGGTATCCGCAATCGTCGCCGGCGGGGGGGGCGGCGCGGGCGGCGCGGCCGCCGCCGGCGGCGGCGCGAGCGCCGCAAGCGGGCTCATCGCAGTCCCTCCACCGGCGTGACGGGCGCTCCGGCGGAGACGCCGGTGCGGGTGAAATCAATCCGGTGTCCAAGCGCGGTCCGCGAGGCGGCCAGCGTGCCCGGCGGCAGCTCGAGGACGCCCGCCGTACCGCGGCGCGGCAGCCGGATGCGCCACGGCCTCAGGCCCGACACCTGATCGATCACCACGCCGCGATCGTCGAGCGCCAGGACGTCAATCGTGAAGCGCATGCCCCACGTGTGGACGCCACGGCTCGGCACGATCCACAGCGCCTCTCCGGCGTCCAATCCGGCGCGCGACAGGAGCCCGACCGCCCGCGCGGCGCGCGTGCACGCCACCGCCACGTTGTCGGCCACTACCGCTCCCGTATCAACGTTCGTCGCAATCAGAGGCATCGTTTCTCTTTCTCGTTGTCGTCCGGGCCGCAGCGGCCCGTGCTGTCGCCGGTCGAGGTGGCTTCGTCCGTGTGGCGGCGGCTTCGGCGGTGCGCTATTTGCTCTTCTCGACGAGCGGGAACAGCACCGTCACGAACTTGATCACCGCCGGGCCGATGGTGACGACCCAGATGGCCGGGAAGATGCAGAACACCAGCGGGAACACCATCTTCACGCCGGTCTTGGCGGCGGCTTCCTCGGCGCGCTGGCGGCGCTTGGTCCGCAGCGTCTCCGAATACACCCGCAGCGACTGCGCGACGCTCGTGCCGAACTTGTCGGTCTGAATCAACATCGTGACGAGCGAGCTCAGGTCGTCCACGCCGGTGCGGTCGGCGAGGTTGCGCAGCGCTTCGGAACGCGCCTTCCCGGCGCGCAGCTCCAGGTTGATCAGCCGGAGCTCGTCGGAGAGCTCTGGATACGCGAACGCGAGCTCGGTGCCGACGCGCGACATCGCCTGGTCGAGGCCGAGGCCCGCTTCCACGCTGACCACGAGCAGGTCGAGCATGTCGGCGAGCGACAGCCGGATCCGGTGCGCCCGCTTCTTGGCGAGGCGCGCCAGCACCATGCCCGGGAGGAGGTAGCCGAGCGCCAGCCCGCCGAGCGCGAACAGGATGTTCGGCTTCATCAGGATCGAGGACGAGAACAGCGCGAACAGCGCGAGCGCGAAGACCACCCGGATGCCGAAAAAGATGGTCAGCGCCTCCTCGCGGCGGTAGCCGGCCTGGACCAGCCGCAGCCGGAGGCTGCCGAGCTCCTTCGCCGACCGCGGCGCTTTTTCGCCGACCCGCTTCATGAAGCCGACGACGGACTGGAGCCGCGGCTTCGGGGTGTCGTCAACCACCCGGCCGGTGGTGAACTCCTCGAGCCGGCGGTCGATCACCGCGTCGCGGCTGGGCAGCAGCGCGAGCGCCGCCGCGGCGATGATCAGCGAGCCGAAGATGAACGCGAGCAGTGGCAGGATCGTCGTCACGCTACACCTCGATCTTGATGACGTGCTTGATCCAGAGGAACCCGATCGTCTGCATGACGAGCGCGCCCATGAGCATCATCTGGCCCATGCGCTCGCGGAACAGGGTGTTCATGTGATCTGGATTGATGAACGACAGCGCGATGCAGAGCACCGCCGGGAGCGCCAGCAGCACGTAGCCGGTGAAGCGGCCATGGGCGGTGTAGACGCGCACCTGGCGGAGGATCTTGAACCGCTCGCGGACCACGTGGGCCAGGTTCTCGAGGATCTCCGAGAGATTGCCGCCGGTCTCCCGCTGGATCAGCACCGCGGTGGCGAAGAACCGCACGTCGAGCAGCGGCACGCGGAAGGTGAGGTTGTCGAGCGAGTCCTTCATCGGCAATCCGAAGTTCTGCTCGTCGAAGGTCTTCCGGAACTCGGGGCCGACCGGGTCGGGCATTTCGTCGGCGACCATCTTCAGTCCCGTCGCGAACGCATGACCGGCCTTCAGCGCTCGAGAAATCAGATCGAGCCCCTCGGGGAACTGTTCCTCGAATGCCCGCATCCGCTTGGTGCGCTTCATCCGGAGAACCAGGAACGGCACCGTCACGCCAATCACGCCGCCGACGATCACGCCCCACCGCGCGTGCGCGAGGATGCCGCCGACCAGTCCGAGCAGCGCCGCGGCAACCAGGGCAGACAGCAGGAGACCGCTGATGCTGGTCTTGACGCCGGACTGATCGATCCAGCGTCCGAGAGCGGTGCCGCGCGTGGTCGCCCCGAGCACGCGGTCGAGCCCCGGCATCGGGCCTTCGTGCCGGATCTTGGTCAGGCGCGCGCCGACGGTGACCTCCGGTTCCGGCAGCTGCGACAGCGACAGCAGTCGGCTATCGAGCTTGCGCTGCGCGAGCATGCCGGGCACCTTGGTCGCGGCGAAGTAGATCCCGATCACGATCGCGGTGCCGAACGCGAACGCCAGCAGCATCAGGACGAACGTTCCCATCACCGCACCTCCGTCACGCCTTCGAACATGTCGGGCGGCAGGTGGACACCGGCCGTCTTCAGCCGCTCGCAGGCTTTGGGCCGCACCCCGGTGGCGCGGAACCGGCCGATCACCTTGCCGTCCTCGGTCACGCCGAGCTTCTCGAAGAGGAAGATCTCCTGCATGGTGATGACGTCGCCCTCCATGCCGGTGATCTCGGAAATGCTGGTCACCTTGCGGGTGCCGTCGCTCATCCGCGACTGCTGGATGACAATCTGGATGGCGGCGGCAATCTGCTGGCGCATCGCCCGCTCGGGCAGATTGGTCGCGCCCATCGCGATCATCGTCTCGATTCTCGACAGCGAGTCGCGCGGCGTGTTGGCGTGGACGGTGGTCAGCGATCCGTCGTGGCCGGTGTTCATCGCCTGCAGCATGTCGAGCGCTTCCTCGCCGCGGGTCTCGCCGACGACGATGCGGTCGGGGCGCATGCGGAGGGCGTTGACCAGCAGCTGACGCTGCTTGACCGCCCCCTTGCCTTCGACGTTCGGCGGCCGCGTCTCGAGCCGGACGACATGCTCCTGGTGCAGCTGGAGCTCGGCGGCGTCTTCGATCGTGACGATGCGGTCGCGTTCGGAGATGAAGCCCGAGAGCACATTGAGGAGCGTGGTCTTGCCCGCGCCGGTGCCGCCGCTGATCAGCATGTTCAGCTTCGAGCGGACGCAGTGTTCGAGGAACTCGAGCATCGGCCGGGTCATCGAGCGGATCGCGACCAGGTCCTCGGCCTTGAGACGCTCGGCCGGGAACCGGCGAATCGAGAGCAGCGGGCCGTCCACGGCGAGCGGCGGGATGATCGCGTTGACGCGCGAGCCGTCCGGCAGCCGTGCATCGACCATCGGCGAGCTGTCGTCCACGCGCCGGCCGACGCCGCTGACGATCC
>JBDTSX010000083.1:0-11728 GCA_039930925.1 Acidobacteriota bacterium
CGTCGATCGGCCTCGCGCATCTGCTGAGTGTTGAGCACGCGCATCGAGGCCGAGCGTACTGCTTGTGCTAGACTTCGTCAACGAGTCGCGGCTGCCGTGAATACCGAATCACGCACCGGTCACATTTGCGACCCCGGATTCCGGATCCCGGGTCCCGAACCCCGAGTCCGACCCCGAACATATGCCCATCCGCGGCGCGGTCTACGTCAACGGAAAAATCACCCCGGCGGCAGAAGCGGTCATCCCCGTCTACGACCATGGATTCGTCTACGGTGAGGGTATTTACGAGACCCTTCGCACCTACAATCGGGTCCCCTTCCTGTATGAGCGGCACGCGCGGCGGCTGCGTGAGTCGGCGGCGCATCTGCAGCTCGACGTCCCGTTCGACGACGTCTCCCTGTTGAACGCGATCAACGACACGACCGCTGCCGCGGGCGAGCTGCGCGAGGCCTATATCCGGGTGTTGATCACACGGGGCGTCGGCGATCTGACCTACGATCTCGCGGCCACGCCGATCCCGTCGTCTGTGATCATCGTCAAGCCGCTGGAGGAACCGCCCGCGGCCGTCTTCACCCATGGCATCACCATCGCGCTGGTCTCGATCCTCCGCAATCACCCCGGCTCGGTCAATCCCGTCATCAAGTCGAACAACCTGCTGAACAATGCGCTCGCGATGCAGGAAGCCAGACGGCGTGGGGCCGAAGAGGGGCTGATGTGCAACTATCGCGGCGAGCTCTCCGAATGCTCGCAAGCGAATTTCTTCATCGTCCGTAGTGGCGCCGCGATCACGCCGCACACGCAGGCGGGACTGCTCGAAGGGATTACGCGATCGTTCCTCTTCGAAGTCGGCCAGGAGGCCGGCATCGAGGTGCGGAACGACACGCTGTTCCCGACCGATCTCGAGACCGCCGACGAGGCGTTCCTCACCGGCACCACGCGTGAGCTGACCCCGGTCACGCGCGTGGATGGGCAGGTCATCGGCGACGGGCGCCCGGGCCCGGTCACGCTCAAGCTGCTCGACGCCTACCGCCGGCGCGCCCAGGCGCTGACCCGCGCGCTCGCGCCGATCTCCTGAATCGCGACAGTCTTCTTCCGCCTGAAGGCGGAAGCCACGAACATTCCATTTTTTGATCCCGTGGCTTCCGCCTTCAGGCGGAAGGACAGATCAACCGCGGTCGCGCAGCAGCGCCTCGAACGCCCCTTCGTGCAGCTGATCCAGCGATCGCACGAACACGTCGGCGGGAAGGACCGAGGTGCCGCTCACGCCGATGCACCGCATGCCCGCGCGGCGGGCCGCTTCGATTCCCGCGGCGGCGTCCTCGACGACAATGCAGTGGGAGGGGGGCACCGCGAGTGCGGACGCGGCGGCCAGAAAGACTTGGGGGTCAGGCTTGCCTTCGGTCACGTCTTCGGCACCAACGATCGCGTCGAACGCCCGATCGAGAGAAGCAGAGTAGAGCATCACCTCGACGTTGGCGCGGGGTGCCGATGATGCGACCGCCTGGCGCCAGCCGGCGGCATGCAGCCGCGCGACCCAGGCCGCCGCGCCCGGCAGCGGCGTCAGCCCGCCCGCCGCGACCAGCCGGCGGTAGTCCGACTCCTTGGCATCGCCGATCCGTGCGATCCGCTCGCCGGTCGCCGCGTCACCAAGCCAGCCGCCAAGGAACGAAGCGTTCTTCCGGCCGAAGCTGTCGAGGAACGTCTCGTGCGTGAGATCGATCCCTTCCGCCTTCATCGTGTCGCGCCAGGCGCGCCAGTGATAGCCAGCCGAGTCGACGAGCGTCCCGTCCAGATCCCACAGGACCGCTCGTGCCGTCGTCATACGGCCCGCACTCCGGACCCGGCGCTGGTCCGGCTGACGCCGTAGAGAACCGGAGATTCGTTGCTCCCGGAGCTCCGCCGGGGGCGAAAGCCGGACACTACCGCCGGATCCGATACAACTGCTCGCCTGCCGGCGAGATGACGAGCGATCGCGGCCCAGCCGTGGCGCCCCACGTGGCGGGGTCGATCGACGCGGGATCGAGGTAGCCCAGATTGATCCGCTCGCAGCGCTCGCGCGGAATTCCGGTCGCCAGCGTGACCCGAATCCGAGGCGTCTCCACTCCGGTGGCCGCGTCGTACGCCCCCAGCCCCTTGACGTGCGTCGAGTGCGCCAATATGCCGCCCGGATAATCCTTGAAGCGATCCCACTGCGCCAGGAAGTAGTCGCGGCAGTGATATCCGACTTCATCAATCAGCTGCCCGTGCACATAGCTGACCTCGTCCACGCCGGGGGCGTAGATGATCACCTCTCCTCCGTCGGCGACGACCGGCTCGCTCTTGTATGCCCCCTTGGCGGCGGTCCACAGGTCGTCGTACATGGGCGGCATCACCGCAAGCACGCGGTCCACAGGACCGTCCAGCCACACGACATGCCGCTTCGCGGACAACATGGCCGCCTCGCGCCAGGCCTCGTGCACATCGCCGCAGAAGAGTCCCGCGGTCCCTGCGTGCGTCACGACCAGCGCGAGCAGCGACAACGGGGTCGGCAGCAGCGCCGCGGCCCGATCGATCACCGCTCGAACCGGGGTATCGATGGTGCCGATCACTTCGTAGCTCGTGATCAGCGCCCCGAGCCAGTGCGTGAAGTGGATGATCTCGGGCGCGGCGATCCCGGGGAACAAATACTTCGTGCCCCCGGAGAAGCCGGCCACCTCGTGCGGAAACACCGGTCCGCAGATGATGACGTGGTCGTATTCAACGGCGAGACGGTTCAACGCGACCGGCACGTCTCGGGTCAGCCGGCCGTCGGTCAGCGCCGTGATCACGTCCGCCGGTATCGTTCCGAGGGCCGCGAACGTCGCGGGGTCGTCCCATTGATGATTGAAGATCCGCCGCTCCCCGGCCCGCCCTCCGACCACGGCACGCCCGACCAGACGGCTCAGGTGCGCATCGTCCATCGGAATGTGCGTGCCGAGCGCGACCAGATAGTCGAGTGCAGCCACTCTGGGCGCGAGCTCGCGCTCGAGGAGGTCGAACATCATCGGCATCGGCATCGTCCGCGTGCCGTCAGGGATGAGCACCAGGACGCGTTGACCGTCGAGCGCGCGGGACGCAAGCCCCTCACGGACGATTCGGGTGATTTCGTCCAACCCGAGGTAGCCCTCGACCAGTCCCTTTCCAGCCACACTCACGTCATCCCTCCGCGAGTCGCGCACCTGTCCTATCCGGCTTCCCCACCTCTCCCGCGGAGCTCAACGGCTCGGCCGAAGGTGGTCGCGAGCGTGGAAGGAGGGCACGACGGAACGGCTCTACTCTATAATGCTGACGCTGCCTCGACTCGTCCTCATACGATGGAGCTCACATATGCACCTGCACACATCCGAACGCCACGTCACGGTTGACACCCGCAGTGTAATGCGGTCCGCCATCCGCTGTCTGCTGCCGGCCCTGGCGATTGTCTGCGGCACGACCGGCGCCGTCGCCCAGGGAAGAACTCCCCGCGTGCCGGAAGTCACCGCGGCTGCGGCCGCGCCGAACACGCTCACGGCCGCGGAGAAGGCTGCCGGCTGGAAGCTTCTCTTCGACGGCAAGACGACCAACGGCTGGCGCGGCTTCAAACGCGAGGGAATGCCCGACCAGGGGTGGACGGTCGAGGACGGCGCGATCAAGCACCTCGCCGGAAAAGAAGGCGTCGCCGGCGGCGGAGACATCATCACCGTGGGCGACTATGGCAGTTTCGACCTGTCGCTCGACTGGAAGATCACGGCGGGAGGCAACAGCGGCCTCAAGTATCTGATCTCCGAGGACCTGGTCAAGACCGGCCACTCGGGAGTCAGCTTCGAAATGCAGATCCTGGACGACGAGCGGCACCCGGACGCCAAGGCGGGAAAGGGCGGTAACCGTACCGCCGGCTCACTCTACGATCTGGTTGCCCCCTCCGCGCATACGGCGCACCCGGCCGGTGAATGGAACACCGCACGCCTGGTCATCCAGGGGCGGCACGTCGAGCACTGGCTGAACGGGCAGCGGGTCGTGCAGTTCGAGCTCGGCAGCCCCGAGTTGAAGGCGCTGATCGCCGAGAGCAAGTACAAGGCGATTGCCGGCTTCGGCGAAAACACCCGCGGCCACATCCTGCTGCAGGATCACGGCGACGAGGCGTGGTTCCGCAACATCAAGATTCGCGAGCTTCCCGTCCCCGCCGCAACCAAATAGACCGCATCCACGATGGCCTTCATTCACGACGGGTTCCTGCTCCGCACGGCGGCAGCGCGGCGGCTGTACGACGCACATGCGGCCGGCCAGCCGATCTACGACTACCACAGTCATATCTCCCCTCGCGACATCGCCGACGATCGCCGCTTCGCGAACCTGTTCGAGATCTGGCTCGAGGGGGATCACTACAAGTGGCGCGCGATGCGCGCCAACGGCGTGAACGAGCGGCTGTGCACCGGCGATGCGAACCCGTTGGACAAGTTCAAGGCCTGGGCCGCCACCGTGCCGCGTTGCCTGCGCAATCCGCTCTATCACTGGACGCACCTGGAGCTGAAGCGCTTCTTCGACATCGACGATCTGCTCGACGAGGGCACCGCCGAACGGATCTGGGCGCGCGCCAACGAGCAGTTGCAGTCGGCCGGACTCACCGCGCGGGGGATCCTGCGGAAGTTCGACGTCAAGGTGCAGTGCACGACCGACGACCCCGCGGACGACCTGCAGCATCACGCCCGGATTGCCGCCGGGCCGTTCGGCACCCTGGTCTATCCGACGTTTCGCCCGGACCGGGCGCTGGATGCCCACGCGCCGGAAACGTTCAATCCCTGGCTGGATCGTCTTGGCGCCGTCTCCAACACGCACATCGCCAGCCTGGCGGATCTTCTCGACGCGCTCCGGAAGCGGCATCAGGATTTCCACGATGCCGGCTGCCGCGCATCAGACCACGGGCTCGCGCATTGTCCGGTGGCGATCTGCAGCGAACGGCAGGCCTCGGCGATCTTCAACAAGTCCCGTTCGGCCCAGCCGATTACGCCCGAGGAGCACGAAGGCTTCTCGGCGTTCCTGATGCACCTCTTCGGCCAGCTCGACGCCGCGAAGGGGTGGACGAAGCAGCTGCATCTTGGCGCGCTCCGCAGCGTCAGCAGCCGGGGCCTTCAGCGCTCGGGGCGCGACACCGGGTACGATTCGATCGGCGACTGGCCGCAGGCCGAAGCGCTCGGCATCTACCTCGATCGGCTCGACCGCGAGGACTCGCTGCCGAAGACGATCATCTACAACGTGAACCCTTCCGACAACTACGCCATCGCGACCATGGTCGGCAATTTCCAGGACGGCACCGTCCCCGGAAAAATCCAATTCGGCAGCGGGTGGTGGTTTCTCGATCAAAAAGAGGGGATGGAGTGGCAGATGAACGCGCTGTCGAATGCCGGCCTCCTGTCCCGGTTCGTCGGGATGGTGACCGACTCCCGCTCGTTCATGTCCTTTCCCCGCCACGAGTACTTCAGGCGCGTCCTCTGCGACCTGGTCGGCCGCGATATCGAGTCCGGCGAGATCCCGGACAACGACGATCTGAACGGCCGCTTGATCGAGGACATCTGCTCGAGGAACACCGCGCGTCATTTCGGCTGGGCGTGACCGGGGACAGTCAATCGGGACACTCAATCGGGACAGTCAATCGGGACAGTCAGGATTGAGTGTCCCGATTGAGTGTCCCCATCCGGAGAGAGGCATCATGAGAATCGGCATCATCGGCACCGGCGCGATCGCGAACCTGCACGCGAGAGCCTACAAAACGCTCGGCTTTCCGATCACCGTGTGCACGAACCTGATCGAGGACGCCGGCCGCCGTTTCGCCGCCGAGCACGGCGCCCGCTACGTCGAGACCTACGAGGAGGTGTGCGGCCACCCGGATGTGGACATCGTGGACGTCTGCGCCTTCCCGGAATTCCGGCTGCAGCCGCTCGAAGCCGCCGCGGCGCACGGCAAGCACGTGCAGGTCCAGAAGCCGATGGCGACCAACCTGGACACCGCCCGGCGCATGATCGAGGTCGCCGATCGCGCGGGCATCAAGCTGGGTGTCGTGAGCCAGCACCGCTTCGACGACGCCAGCCAGTTCGTCAAGTCGGCGATCGACGTGGGACGGCTCGGCAGGCTTCTCCAGTGCGACGCCTACGTGAAGTGGCATCGTCCGGACTCCTATTACGGCTCCCCCATCAAGGGGACCTGGGCTGGAGAAGGCGGCGGCGCGCTCATCACGCAGGCCATTCACCAGGCCGATATCCTTCGCTGGTTCGCCGGCCCGGTCAAAGGTGTGTTCGGTGTCTGGCAGCTCGGCGCGGCGCACGCCATCGAATCGGAGGACGTCGTCGGCGCGGTGATCCAGTATGCGAACGGCGCGACCGGCGTGATCCAGGCATCAACCGCCTTCTGGCCCGGCTATCCGGAGCGCGTCGAGATCCACGGCACCAAGGGCACCGCCATCCTCACCGGCGATCGCCTGACCGCCTGGGACGTGCAGGACGACGCGGGGGAAGCGCCGCCACTGTCGGATGCCGTCGCCTCGGGCGCCTCGGATCCGATGGCGATTTCGGTCGAGCCGTTCGAGCGGCAGTTCCGCAACTTCGCGGCGGCGATCCAATCAGGAACCGCGCCGCTCGTGTCGGGCCGTGAAGGATACGAGGCGCTGGAGCTGGTCGACGCGATCTATCGATCCTGCCGGACCGGAGAGAAAGTCACGTTGTAACCAGATCGCGCAGGTTCCGGCCGCAGATGGTGCTGGCGGCCAGCCGGTCGCCATCCGTGCCGCGCCAGTGCGTCTCGAGACTGATCGCGCCCGCGTAGCCGTCGTCCACCAGCGCGGCGATCTGCCGCCTCCAGTCAATGCCCATTTCGCCGAGCGGTCCCCACGTGGGCCGCCCTTCGTGGACGACGCAGTCCTTGGCATGGACGTGGGCAATGCGCCCGATCGGCAGGTGGGCGTAGCCGTCCGGGAACGGAACCTCGCCGAGCACGGCAGCATTCGCCGGATCCCAGATCACTCGGAACGAGGGATGATCGACCGCCGCCAGAATGCGAGCAGCCTCCGCGCCGGTGCCGATGTTGCAGCCGTGCTCATTCTCGAGCCCGATGATGAGACCCCGTTCGGCAGCCCGATCCGCCAGCTCGCGCAGTGCGACCACGATCTGGTCGAAGCACTGGTCGGGCGCCACCGTCCGCCAGTACGAAAACACGCGAATCATCCGAGCGCCGGTCTTGACCGCGATCTCGAGCGCGCGGCGCGTCAACCGCGGTTGATCCTCGAAGGTGTGGACCGAGCCGAAGACGTCCTGCTGCACCCGCTCGTCGAGCGGCGGACCGCCGGGCAGCACGCACTTAAGCAGCGGCGACGCGATGCTCAGCACCGTCATCCCATGCCGCTCGACGGCCTCCCGGGCCGCCGCAATCTCGTCATCGGTCAGATCGATCAGGTTCCGGCCGCCCACCACGCGCAGCTCGGCGAACGTCATCCCCACACCCGCCATCGCGGGCAGGGCGACCTCGAGGTCCGGAGAGAACTCGTCGGTGATCGCGCCGATCGGAAAATTCAACATAGGGCAATCCCTCATCACTAGTCACTCATCGCGAATCCCAGTATCCAGGAATCGCGCAATCCTCCAATCCCCGAATCGCCAATCGCGGAATCCCTGAGAGGAGCTCGAGCGGAGTTGATCCGGGATGGCGGCGAATCAAGGATTCAACGACTCGCGATCAGGGAGTCGTGACCAGTGCTTCGTAGTCCTCCGTCGGCGGACACGCGCAAATCAGGTTGCGGTCGCCGTGCGGGTTGTCGATCCGCGCCACCGGGGGCCAGTACTTGGCCCCCCGCACGAAGGGCAGCGGATAGGCCGCCTGCTGACGCGAGTACGGGTGGGTCCATTCGTCGGCCGAGACTTCCTCGGCCGTGTGCGGCGCATTCTTGAGGACGTTGTCGGTCGGGTGCGCGGCGCCGTCGAGGACGGCTTGAATCTCGGCGCGGATCGCGATCAGCGCATCGCAAAAGCGGTCCAGCTCCGCTTTCGACTCGCTTTCGGTCGGCTCGATCATCATCGTCCCGGCGACCGGGAAGGATACCGTCGGGGCATGAAAGCCGTAGTCCATCAGCCGCTTCGCGACGTCCTGCTCGTCCACGCCCGGCCCGGCGCCACGCTTGAACGGACGGAGATCGAAGATCATCTCATGCGCGACGCGGCCGTTGCGATTGGAATAAAGGACGTCGTAATGCCCCTGCAGCCGTGCCTTCAAATAGTTGGCGTTGAGGATCGCGTAGCGGGTCGCGTTGGTCATGCCGTCGGCGCCGAGCATGCGGATGTATCCGTAGGAAATCAGCAGGATGCTCGCGCTGCTCCACGGCGCCGCCGCCACGGCGGGAATCGCGTGTCCGCCGCCCACCGGGATGACCGCATGGCCGGGGAGATATGGCGCCAAGTGTGCCGCGACCGCGATCGGCCCCATCCCGGGACCGCCGCCCCCGTGAGGAATCGCGAACGTCTTGTGCAAATTCAGGTGGCAGACGTCGGCGCCGATCGCCGCCGGGCTGGTGAGCCCGACCTGGGCGTTCATGTTCGCCCCATCCATGTACACCTGCCCGCCGTGCTCGTGCACGACCCCGACCAGCTCGCGGATGTCCTCTTCGAACACGCCGTAGGTCGAGGGATACGTCACCATCAGCGCCGAGAGCGACGCGTGATGCGCCTGGGCCTTGGCGCGCAGATCGTCGAGCACGATGTAGCCGTTGCTGTCGCAGGCGACGACCACCACCTTCATGCCCGCCATCGTCGCGCTCGCCGGGTTGGTGCCGTGCGCGCTCGCGGGAATCAGGACGACATCGCGGTGGCCTTCTCCCTGATCACGCTGATAGGCCCGGATCGTCATCAGGCCGGCGAACTCCCCCTGTGCCCCGGAATTCGGTTGCAGCGACACCGCCGCCAGTCCGGTGATGTGACAGAGCGCCGCCTCCAACTCCGCGAAAATCTGGCGGTAGCCCTCCGCCTGCTCGGGCGGGGCAAACGGATGCATCCGCGAGAACGCCGGCCAGCTGACCGGAATCATCTCCGACGCGGCATTCAGCTTCATGGTGCAGGAGCCGAGCGGAATCATCGACGAGTCGAGGCCGATGTCCTTGCTCTGGAGGGTCCTGATGTACCGCATCATTTGGGTCTCAGAATGATGCGTGTTGAAGACCGGGTGGGTGAGGTAGGCGCTCTGCCGCACCAGCGACGGCGGCAGTTTCTTCGGGGCATGGGTGTCGATCACCGGCGGCGGAACCGGGGCCCCACCGAGTGACTCCGCGAACACGTCGACGATATCGGCGACGTCCTGCTCGGTGGTCGTCTCGTCGATGGCGATCCCGATCGCGCCGTCGGCATACCGGAAGTTGATCGCACGGACCGCAGCGGCCGCGCGAACCGCGGCGGCATCCGCCCCCTCGATGCGCAGCGTATCGAAATACGCGGCGTTGAGCTGCCGCAGACCGAGCCCGGTCAGCGCCTGTTCGACGGCCTGGGCGGTGGAGTGGATGCGCGTGGCAATCGCCTTGAGCCCCTTGGGGCCGTGGAACACCGCATACATCGCCGCGATGTTGGCGAGCAGCGCCTGTGCGGTGCAGATGTTCGAGGTGGCTTTCTCGCGGCGGATATGCTGCTCGCGAGTCTGCAGCGCCATGCGATAGGCGCGGCGGCCGCGCGCATCCACCGACAGCCCGATGATCCGCCCGGGGGCCTGCCGCACGAACGAGTCGCGGGTGGCGAAGAACGCCGCGTGCGGACCGCCGTAACCGAGCGGCACGCCGCAACGCTGCGAATTGCCGAGGACCACGTCGGCCCACATCTCGCCAGGAGGCACGGCCAATGTGAGCGCCATCAGGTCGCTCGCGACCGCCACGAGCAGGCCGGCGGCGTGTGCCTTCTCGATGATCGGCCGGAGATCCGAGATGGCTCCGCGATCGTCCGGGTATTGCAGCAGCAGCCCGAAGGCGTCGGCCATCGGCAGGTCGGTTGCGTCTCCGATCTCCAGCCGAATCCCCAGCGGTTCCGCGCGGCCGCGGAGGACCTCGATGGTTTGCGGGAAACAGCGATCCGAGACGAGGAACACGCTCTCCTGCCCCGCCGGCGCCTTTCTGCTCTGCACCCGATGGAACATCGTCATCGCCTCGGCGGCCGCGGTGCCCTCGTCGAGCAGCGATGCCGTCGCGATGTCCATGCCGGTCAAGTCCTTGACGAGCGTCTGGAAGTTCAGGAGAGACTCCAGGCGGCCCTGCGAGATCTCCGCCTGATACGGCGTGTACGGCGTGTACCAGCCCGGGTTCTCGAAGACGTTGCGCAGGACCACGCTCGGGGTGACGCAGTCGTAGTAGCCCATGCCGATGTACGACCGGGCGACGGTGTTGCGCGCCGCGATGCTACTCAGCCGGCGGAGATAGCCGTGCTCACTGTCCGCCTCGGGCAGGTCGAGCGGCTCATCGCTGCGGATCCCGGGCGGAATCGTCTGGTCGATCAGCGCGCCGATCGACGCCACGCCAATAGCGCGCAGCATCTCGTCGCGCTCCGCGGTGTCCGGACCGATGTGCCTGGTCTGGAAGGAGCCCTGCGTGTCGAATGTCATCCAAAATTCCGTGACGTTATTTCGTGAGGTCCGTATATTGCGCGGCGTCGAGCAGATCGGAGGTTTCGCCCTGGTCGGCGATCCGGAGCGCGATCATCCAGGAGCCGTGCGGATCGGTGTTGATCTTTTCCGGTTTGGTGACCAACCCCGCGTTCACCTCGGTGACCACGCCGGTCACCGGGCTGTACAACTCGGAGACCGCCTTCACCGACTCAATCGTTCCGAAGACGTCCCCCTTCTTGAAGCTGCGGCCGACATCCGGCAGTTCGAGGTAGACGACATCACCGAGCTGCTTCTGCGCGTAGTCGGTGATCCCGACCTGCGCATCGCCTCCGTTGATCCGGATCCACTCGTGATTCGGTGTGTAGTTCAGATCGGACGGATACATGACGTCTCCTGACGGCGGCCCGGGGGCTGCCCTGCTGGTGTCGGCGTCCGCCTAGAGGCTGGACGCGCTGCGCGGCCGCTTGTAGAACGGCATCGGCACGATCTGCGCCCGGAGGCGGCGGCCGCGGATGTCGATCTCGAACTCGGTGCCTGGCGCGGTGCGATCCGCGGGCAGATACGCCATGCCGATGGCCTTTTTCAAAAACGGCGTCTGCGTCCCGCTGGTGACCACGCCGGCTTTGACGCCGTCCACATACACATCGTAGCCGTGGCGTCCGATGCCGCGGTCGAGCATCTCGAACCCGACCAGCGTGCGGGGGGCGCCGTCGGTTTTCTGCTTCCGCAGCACATCGGATCCGATGAAGTCGGGCTTCTTCCAGCCGACGATCCAGCCGAGGTCCGCCTCGATCACGGTGGTGGTGTCGTCGATGTCGTTGCCGTAGAGACGCATCGCCGCTTCCAGGCGCAGGGTGTCGCGCGCGCCGAGCCCGGCGGCGACGACGCCGGCGCTCCTTCCCGCCTGGAGGATCGCATCCCAGACCCGTTCCGCTGAGGCCGGCGGCACGAACACCTCGTAGCCGTCCTCGCCGGTGTAGCCGGTTCTCGAAATCGTGGCCCGCACACTGGCCACTTCACCCGTCGTGAACCAGTAATACTTGATCTCCGCGAGATTGACGCCCGTCAGCGTCTGCAGCACGTCGCGGGCGGCCGGCCCCTGGAGCGCGAGCAG
>JBDTSX010000084.1:0-11629 GCA_039930925.1 Acidobacteriota bacterium
CAAAGGCGGCCTGGCCCGGGAGCGGGAGCGGCTGGTGTTTGTCGGCATGTATCTGGCCTTCTAGACCCCGGACGGTCCCTCGGGTCAGAGAACTTCGGCGTCGATTCGGGAAAAGACCACGTCGGTCTGCGTCGTAATCGCCGACCGCAGGCGCACCGGGCGGGTGGCCGCGCCGGGGGCCATGTAATTGAGGACCGAATAGTCGTTCTCGAGCCGGTAGGGCCGGAAGCCGAACTCCGCGAAGAGACCCACGACATCGTCTACCGACTTGCCGTGTACCGCGAGGGCGGTCGGCTGCAGTTCGACCAGGATCTCGAGGTTGTCCGGGCCGTCCTTGACCAAGGCACGCATCCCGTCGATGACCAGCCACTCCGCCCCTTCGACGTCGATCTTGACGAATCGCACACGGCGCCGCAATGCCTCCGGCAACAGCGCATCCAGGCAGTCGGCCGCGATCTCGCACTCGAAATGGCGCCCGTGCTGCGACACGATGCTGGTCGAGCCGATGTTGGACTCTTCGCCGCGAAAGATGCGAACCGTACCCGGCCGATCGGAGACCGCCGCGTTGACCGCCTGGATGTTCGTGGCCTGGTTGCGCCCGATGTTGTCGAGGAGCTTGGCGTAGGTCGCCGGCGACGCCTCGATGGCGCGAACCTCGCCGGTGCGGCCAACCAGCCGCGACGCAAGCAGGCTGAAGTAGCCGATGTTGGCGCCGACATCGATGAAGACGTCGCCTTCGCGCAGCCTGCTCGACAGAAACGACGTGAGATGGGGTTCCCACAGCCCGAAATAGTAGATATGGCGCTGAATGTGGTCCCGCGTATTGCCCGCCATCGTCGCGCCGAACACCGTGGTGACGACGAAATTGGTCTGCGAATACTGGAAGAAGGGCACGACCAGCCCCGCCCACAGGGGACGGCGGATCTGCTCGACCGGCGCGTGACGGACGGCCCAGCGGACGGCCGGCGTCAGGGCCGGACGCAACCAGCTCTTGGCCGCCTGTTTCAGCGTCTGCAACGGGTTGGTCATGATCGACAGGCTAGCGCAACGAGGGTGTATCGGGCTTGGGTAGAGGTGAGTCTATCCCAGTCCAACCTGTGGCATCCAATGTCCACTGCCCTGGCGGTGCAGCGGGATCGGCCGGCAGGTCGTTGGTATCCAACCTCGGCAACTCGAGCAGGGGATCGTGGCCGATGCGCGCCAGCGCCACCTGGACGGTCAGCCCGGCGCGGAATCCGTACTCGCCCAGCAACTCGACCGTTGTCGCGTTATAGCCGCCATATGGGTAGCAGAAGGTCAGATAATCGTTTTCTGACATGCCGACCGTCTTGAGCAGGTGCACCGAAGCCTTGATTTCGTCTCGCTGCTCGTCGACGGTCAGGCGGTCGAGCCAGCGGTGCGTGCCTCCGTGGCCGCCGATGTGCATTCCAGAGGAGTGCATCTCCTGCAGCTGTTCGACGCTCATGTAGAGATCGGCCGCAAAGCTGGTTTCGTCCGGTGTGACGAACCGGTGAAACAGATCGGACGCGAGCTGGCGTCGGAAGACCTCGGGCAGACCATGCTGGAGCATCTGCTTGCAGTACAACACCGTGGGCGGATCGAAACGGTTCGACACCCAATGCCGACGGTGGTATTCCTCGATGGAGAGAACGCCGAACTCCGCGCCGCGTTCGCGGATGGCGTCCTCGATCGCGGAAACGAGAACGCGGTGGTCGTCCATCGACGCCAGGATGAAATGAATCTTGTTCACGTCGAGAATGCGATGGCCCAGCACCGCATCGCTCGTCGGATAAAATGCGCCGCTGATCCCGAATTCCCGAAGCGCGGGCCAGGCATGGACGTAGTGGTCGATGTATCCGTCATCGAAGGTCAGGAGCAGGGGACGGTCGGGGAGCGAACGTCCGTGTTCGGCCGCCGCGACGACGTCCTCGAGGCTTACGAAGTGATAATGCCGGCGAAAGAACATCAACTGCCGGCGAAAGTCCACGATATCGAGCGCTTTGATCGCCGGAAAGCGGCTGCTCGCGATCGAACGCACGTAGTGGTACCCGACTATCGTCAGCAGAGCGCTCGTATTGGGCGGATTGCTGCCACCGCTGGAAGGTTCTAGCATGACTCAGAAGGTCCATAACATACTCCGAATCGAAGGTTACGAACAGCGCGAGGGCGGTGAAGTAATCAAGAAAACATGGAGAACGCGATTGATGTCCGGCCTCTTTCGATGGCGATCTCGAGCGCCTTCGTCCACCGGGCCGGAGCCGGCGCGAGGTTCTGAGGATCACGCGGACGGTGCCACCGGATCCGGGACTCCCTCTGCCCGGAAGTGTCCTTCGTGCCACGTTGGATACCTGCACCGGGCGCCCCCGGCGACCATTGTGGAACGCGTACGGCTCTGGATGGGGCGCTCACGCGTGCTCTATACCTGCACCGCGTGCGGCTGGCGAGGGCTGCGGGCCAGCCGGGCTGCACGTCCGAAGGCTCAGCCGTGGCCGCTGACCGTGGGTTCACCGGACTTCGCAAAGCTCGACGCCGCCTTCCGGATCGATGAACCGGACCGGTATGAGCCGGAGAGTCATCGGCCGGGCAGCCGCAGCGGTGGAAACAGCCGGTTGCCGGAGGATCCCGATGTCGCCGATGGGCATGCCTGACCATCGCGGACACCGATGAAAGTCCTGCTCGCTGAATCCGAAGGGTTTTCCGCGGCGGCGCTGCGGCGGTTGCGCGCCCGCGCGGAAGTCATCGAGGCGGACTTGCGGCGCCACGAGCTGCTCGACGCCGTCGCCGACGCCGAGGTGCTGTGGGTTCGACTGCGAACCCAGATCGATCGCGAGGTCTTTGCCGCAGCCCCGGGTCTCCGTGTGCTCGTCAGCAATACCACAGGCCTCAATCACATCGATCTGGACGAGGCTCGCACCCGCGGCGTCCACGTGATCTCGCTGCGCGGAGAAGTCGAGCTGCTGCGCACGGTCCGCGGGACGGCGGAGCTGACGCTCGGCCTGGCGCTGGCACTCGTCAGGCAGCTGCCCGCGGCCACTGCGCACGTTGTCCAGGGCGGATGGAACCGGTACCAGTTCAAGGGACACGACCTCTACGAGAAGACGGCGGGGATCGTCGGATACGGACGCCTGGGACGTATCGTGGCCTCCTATTTTCGTGCGCTCGGGATGCGCGTCGTAGCGACCACCCGGGACACGGATCCGGTGTCGCCGTCCGATCGGGTCGATGTCATACCGCTCGACGCGCTGCTGCGGGAGGCGGATCTGGTTTCGGTGCATGTGGATCTCAATCCCGAGACCCGCGGGATGTTCGGTCCGGATCAATTCGCTGCGATCAAACCCGGCGCATGGTTCGTGAATACCTCGCGAGGCGAGGTGGTAGACGAAATGGCGTTGCTGGCGGCGTTGACGAGCGGCCGGCTGCGAGGGGCGGCTCTGGATGTGGTGTCGGACGAGCTGTCGCCGGGCCTGCACCAGCGGCCGTTGATGCGATACGCGGCGACGCACGACAATCTGCTGGTCACGCCCCATATCGGCGGCTACACCTTCGAGTCCCTGGCACGGACCGAAGATCACCTTGCCGGCAGGCTGTTGGACTATCTCGAGCTCACGACCCGTCAGTCAGTGGCCGTCACCGACGTGGTCCGGCCGTAATCCCGGCTGCGCGATTTCACCGGCAGGTTGTTGTCTCCCACACTCCATCGCCGACCCTGACGCGGGCCGGCCCAGGGCGTTCATCATGCGGCTGAAGCACAGAATCATGCACGGCTTGTCGTCAACCGTCACCGGGGAGTGCCTCGTGTTGCTGGCCTCCAACGCGTGGCGAGGCCTGCATCGGCCGGTTTATCCGAGCAGCATCAGGCGGGAGCAGTTCTCGACTGAGCGCGACCGGCTGTGGAAACATCTGCACGCCCTGTTGCCGGCAGCCGGGCACGAGGTCACCGAGCACTGCCTGCGCGATCAGCGGGTGCTCGTGATTGGGGTCGGCTCGACCTTCGGGTTTGCCCTGCTTCTTCTCGCCCTCGGCGCCAGGAAAGTGGTCTGCATCGATCCATTTCTCCGCGATACCGACCGCAAGGCCGAGGAGATGTTCGCCGAGTATCTGCTGGAATCCATCCACTGGCCGTCGGCCCGGCAGCGCGCGATGGAGCATCTGGCTCACGTCCGCGCCAACGGCGCAGGACGCGGCTTCCTGGTTGACGGCCGCCAGATCCGGTTCCACCAGGTGCCCCTCGAAGAGTCGGGTGGCCCGCTCGACGCCGATGCTCCGTTCGACCTGATAATCAGCAACGCCGTCCTCGAGCACCTGCGCGATATCAACCTGGCGATGCGGCGGTTCAAGGCGCTGCTCACACCCGACGGCGCCATGGCGCACTCGTTCGGCTTCATGAACCACACGCTGTTCGAGCGCAGCCACTCGCAGAAGTACCTGACCTTCTCGCCGTTCGCATGGAAGGTCATGAACTCGAACGGCTCGCCGCCGAATCGATGCTCTCTCAGTCACTTCCGCCGCGCCGCGACGGCTGCCGGATTGACCGGGGCGATATTCACCGTCACCGATCGCTATTCACCTGAGGAAACCGACTATGCGATGCGCCACGCGCATCCTGCGCTGGTGGCGGACAACGCGGAGGACATGTCCGCGCATCAGGTGATCCTGAGCCTGCCGCGCAGAACGCCGGTGCGCGCCCAGGAGCCAACGCGGAGCGCCGCCGCCGCATCGCCGGCCGTGTCTCGATAAGGGGAGAAACGATGTTGAAGTCCGTACCGCCAGACACCGCCGCGCCGGCGCCGACCGCGGCCACCACTCAGGTCCCGTTCTTCCGGCCCGATATCGGGACCCGCGAGATTGACGAAGTTGTTGCCGTGTTGCGTTCGGGGTGGCTCACGACCGGCCCGAAGGTGCGGCAGTTCGAGCGGGAGTTCGCCACCGCGGTGAACGCGCCCCACACCGTCGCGGTCAACTCGTGCACTGCGGCGCTGCATCTGGCGATCGAGGCGCTCGGACTGCGCGCCGGCCAGCGGGTGCTGGTCCCGACGATGACGTTTGCGGCGACCGCCGAAGTCCTCCACTACATTGGCGCCGTCCCGGTGCTCGTCGACTGCGACCCGGTGACCTTCAACCTCGATCTGGATCAGGCCGAGAAAGCGCTCGAACGCGACGCCGACGCGCGGCGGGGCGCGGCGGCGCCGTCGGACGACACGCGGATCGTCGGGATCATGCCGGTGCACGTCGGCGGCCTGATGATCGACTGCGATCGACTGCGCGCCCTGGCCGACCAATATGGCGTGTGGATCGTCGAGGATGCCGCGCATGCCTTCCCGGCCGCGTGGCGAAAGAACTCGGATGCGCCGTGGCAGCGCTGTGGCGATCAGACCGGCACGGTCACGGCGTTCTCGTTCTACGCCAACAAGACGATCACCACTGGAGAAGGAGGGATGGCCGCGACGGCGGATGCGGGACTCGCGGATCGCATGCGCCTGATGTCGCTCCACGGCCTGACCAACGATGCCTGGGACCGCTATCGCGGCGGCAAGAGCTGGGACTATCGGATCGTCGCCCCGGGGTACAAGTACAACCTGACCGATGTGGCGGCGGCCATCGGGATCCACCAGTTGTCCCGCGCCGAAGAGATGCGTCAGAACCGCGAAGCCGTTGCGCTCGCCTATCTCGACGCGCTCAGTGATGTCACCGAGATCGAACTGCCTCCGACCGACCCGAACCGCATCCACTCCTGGCACCTGTTCCCGGTACGGCTGCGCCTCGACACGCTCTCGCTGGATCGCGATCGGATCATCGACGAGCTGCGCGATCTCGGCATCGGCTGCTCGGTCCACTGGCGGCCGCTGCATTGCCACCCCTACTATCAGGAACGATTTGGCTTGACCCCGGAGAGCTTTCCAACCGCGAGCGCGCAGTTCGAGCGAGTGATCTCGATCCCGATCTTCTCGAGCATGACGGAAGATGAAGTCGGCCGCGTGATCGAGTCGATCAGGCAGCTGACCCGGACCTTCCGCCGCTAGTGTTTGAGGAATCGTTGGTCGGGTCCGGATCGCCCCGGGCCCTTGTTCCGGACGTCCAAGTTGGTGCCGGCGTCTGCTCGCGAGGGCGCGACCGCGGGCTCGTACAGATGATCAAGCGTGTCTTCGACATCGTCGCGTCATTGGTGGCGCTGGTCGTGCTGACCGCGTTGTTCCTGACGGTGGCGATCCTGATTCGCGTCGGGTCGCCAGGACCGGTGTTCTTCCGTCAGAAGCGTGTCGGCTTCGGCTTCAAGCCGTTCTGGATTCATAAATTCAGGACCATGGTGCCCGGTGCCGCCACCCAGGGATCGATTACCTGGGGAGGGTCGCGTGACCCGCGGATCACCAGCATCGGCCGGGTGCTGCGGCGCACGAAGGTCGACGAGCTTCCCCAACTCCTCAACGTGCTCAAAGGGGAGATGAGCCTCGTCGGCCCGCGTCCGGAAGTGCCGGAATACGTGGAAATGTTTCGCGACGACTATCGCGAGATCCTGAAGACGAGACCTGGCATCACGGATTTCGCGTCGCTGGAATTCTGCGACGAAGCAGCGCTGCTCGCTCGCGCCGCCGTGCCGGAAGACGCGTACGTGAACGAAATCCTCCCGGAAAAAATCCGCCTGAGCCGGCGCTACGTGCAATCGGCATCGTTCTGGGTGGATCTCGACGTGCTCGGCAGGACTCTGCTGAGCATCATTCGCCCAGGGCGGCGTCCATGACGCTCCGGCCGGATGCGATGGCGATGCGTGCCGGCGAATTGCCAGCAGTGTCGGACGATACGCGGCACCGGGTTGCCCGAAACGAAACCGCCGGGCGTGTGCTGATCGTCGGTAATTTTCTGCATTCCGCCACCGGGACCTTCGGGGTCTGCGAAGGTCTTGCGGCGGAGCTGGCGGCGGCGGGCTGGGACGTCGTGACCACCTCGGGCCGGCCCCGGCGCGTCGCGCGCCTTGCCGACATGCTCACCACGATCTGGCGCGAGCGTGGCCGGTACGCCGTCGCCCAGGTCGATGTCTACAGTGGCAGCGCGTTCTACTGGGCAGAGGCCTCCTGCTGGTTGCTGCGCCGGATCGGACGACCCTACATCCTGACGCTCCACGGCGGCGCGTTGCCGGAGTTCGCCGCCAGGCACCCGGAGCGGGTCACGCGGCTGCTGAATTCGGCGGCAGCGGTCACGACGCCGTCCGGTTATCTCGTCGAGGCGCTGTCTCGCTACCGGCGGAATCTGATCCTGCAGCCCAACCCGATCGCCGCCGCGCAGTATCCGTTTCGCGTCCGCCGCGCGCCGGAGCCGCGACTCCTCTGGGTTCGCGCCTTCCACCGCATCTACAACCCGGTGATGGCGGTGCGGGTCGTGGCCAGCCTTCAGCATGACTATCCGGGAGTTCGACTGACCATGGTCGGCCCGGATCGCGGAGATGGGACACGCGAAAAGACGCTCGCGGCCGCCGCGGAGCTGGGCGTCGAAACACGCGTCGCGTTCCCAGGCGCGGTGGCCAAGTCCAGGCTGCCCGAGGTCTTTGCGGAGCACGACATCTTCCTCAATACCACCAACGTGGACAACACCCCCGTCACGGTCGTCGAGGCGATGGCGTGCGGCATGTCCGTGATCAGCACCTCGGTGGGGGGCGTCCCCTATCTCGTCCGGCACGAGGAAGACGCCCTGCTGGTTGAACCCGACGATGCGGATGGTATGAGCGCGGCGGTCCGCCGGGTGATGAACACGCCGGACCTGGCGGAGAAGCTGTCGCTCGGCGCCAGGCAGAACGCGTTGAGCCGCGACTGGTCGATTCTGCTCCCGCGATGGGAGCGCCTGCTCAACGACGTCGCGGCCGGGCGCGAGGGTGGGATGGATTAGTAGAACGGCCGCGTAGCCCGCCCCGACGGGGACACTCAACCTTGAGTGTCCCGGTTGAGTGTCCCCGTCGATGGCGCCGCTGTTTTAGACCGGTTGTGTACTGCCGACACTGGCCCAGCCCGAGCCAAGCCATTTCCACCAGGTGCCGTTCAGACCGAAGACGTAGATCGTGTTGCTGGTCCAGAGAATCTTCGTTCCGTAGCCGGCTGCCGCGAGCGTGCCATTGCGGAGAATCGCCTGGCTCCCGCCGATCGTCCACACCGCGCCCAGGCTATCCACGATTTGCGCCGCGCCAGGGACCATCGTGCCGTTGGCTGACGTTCCCGGTGGAGGCGTGGTCGTGGATCCGCCGGGCTGCGTGGCGCCGACGTTCGTCCAGCTGCCAGTCCATTTCCACCAGTTGTTGTCGCCGCCGAGCACGTAGATGAATCCACCGGTCCAGAGGAGCTTCGATCCCGTGCCTCCGGTATACACGCCGTTGCGGAGAATCGCCTGTCCCGCACCGATCGTCCAGACGGCGAGCTGTGCATCCACGATGCTCGACGCAGGCGGGACGGCGGTGCCGCTCGGCGAGGTGGTCCCGGGGGGCGTGGTCGTGGATCCGCCGGGCTGCGTGGCGCCGACATTGGTCCAGCTGCCACTCCATTTCCACCAGTTGCTGTCGCCGCCGAGCACGTAGATGGTGGCGCCGCTCCAGAGAATCTTCGATCCCACCCCGCCGGTATACGCGCCGTTGCGGAGAATCACCAGGGAGGCACCAATCGTCCACACGGCGCCCTGGCCATCCACGATGCTCGATGCCGGCGGGACGGCGGTGCCGTCCGGCGAGGTGGTCGCCGGCGGGGTGGTCGTTCCGCCGGGCTGGGTGGGACCGATATTGGTCCAACCATAGCCGGTCCACTTCCACCAGTTGTTGTCGAGGCCGAAGACATAGATGATGCCGCCGGTCCAGAGAATCTTCGGTCCGTAAGCGGCCGCCGCCAGTACGCCGTTGCGAAGAATCGCCTGGCCTGATCCGATCGTCCATACCGCGCCAAGGTTGTCAACGATCTGGCTCGCCTGCTGGGGCACCATCGTGCCGTTCGGTGACACCGTTGCTGCCGGGGTGACCGCGACCGTGACGGTGCGCGTCGTCGTTCCCGTCGCATTGATGGCGGTCAGCGTATAGGTGACGGTGCTGAGCGGCGCGATCACTCGCGAGCCTGACGCGCCAACGACGCCGATCCCCTGGTCGATCGACACGCTGGTCGCCCCGGAGGTCGCCCACGAGAGCGTCGCCGACTGGCCTGCAATCAGCGCCGACGTCGAGGCGCTCATGTTCGCGGTCGGCGCACCGACCGCGCCGCCCCCGGTAACTCGCTGCACGACGAATACGGCAAATTCCACATCGGTGTGGCCCGGCTGGATCGGCGCGTTGCCGACCACCGGCGTGGCAATCAGACCGGCCATGGGCAGGTTGACCAACGCTCCGGTATACGTCCCGGTCGCGACCGGCCCGCCGAAGTAGTTCTGCGCGTCACGCACCTCGTATGTGTCGCCCGACGCCAGCCCCGCCGCCGACAGATTCACACTCACCTGCGGCTGCCGCGCCCAGTTGTAGACGACGACGTTCGCCCGGCCGGGCTCGTAAGCGTTCGGCCGGACGCCGACGAAGACTCCAGAAGGGGACGTGCTGTACAGGTTGTTCGGATAAGTGGCTTTGAGCGTGTTGTTCACGGGCCCATAGAGCGTGTTGTCCGTGACCACCGTGTTGCTGCAGGTCAGCAGCAAGGGGGTTCCGCCCGCCAGGTAGTTCGACTGGAACGTCCCGTTGTTACAGTCGCTCACGTCCATGTCGCGGCCGCCGCTCCCTGCTCCGTAGTACCCGAAGTTGCCGATCACGGTCGGATTCTGGGCGGTCTGGTTGCCTGCGAAGATGAGGTTCGCTTTCGCACCGCCGGTCACCGACAGGATGCCGTGGTTGAAGAGCATGTTGCCTTCAATCCACAGGTTGTCGATCCGGCCGTTCTCGGTATAGGCATGGATCCCGAAGCTGAAACCGTTGAACATGATGTTGTCGACGATTCGCTTCGACCCGTTCGCGTTCTGCGCATACACGGAATGGCCATGGCCGCGATCGGACGCTTCGAACCCGACGTTGTAGATGAGCGTTCCATACAACTCCGATTCGTTCGCCGCGCTCGTCGACCAGAACCCGACGCCCTGGCCGGTGTCGTGAATCACCAGGTTGATGAATTTGTTGTGGTGACCGTAGCTGTCGAGGCCGTCGCCGCGCACGGCATACCGGTTGGGTTCCGAATTCGTGATCTCGAGTCCCATGAACGACGTATAGGTGCCGTTGACGACCAGCACCGGAACCGTCGGGGACAAATTGCCGTCGAGGGTCACGCGTTCACCGGGATATTGCCGCACGGCGATTGGCGCGCTCGCGGTGCCGTTGAGTGTGCTCACGTACAGCACGACGTTCCCGTTCGCATCGGGCGCCGCCACGCGGCGATAGACGCCGCCACGCAGCCATACCGTGTCTCCGGGCCGGACCGGCCCCTGGCTCGAGAGCGCGGTCACCAGATCGAGCGGCTGCGCCAGCGATCCGTTGTTGGATGGCAGTCCGTTCGTGGCCACGTAGAAATCCGTCGCTGACGCGATCGTCGCCGGAACCAGCAGCGCCGCGGCGACCACGAGACCCATGGTCAAGTACCGGACCGCGAGCGAGCCGGATCTGCCGGTGAAGTGCGTAAGAGGATGCTGTTGATTCGTCATAGTTTTATGGCGCGGGCGCACGGCCTCCCGAGATCGGATTTCAAAAATTGGGGGGGCGACTCCGCGGCTGACCTTCTTCGTCAAGGAAGGCAATTGATGTGCCTCGAGCATTCAGAGCAATAACCTCAGGAAACGTTCGTGGAACGATTCCCCCGATGTACGTGAGCAATCTCTCCGGTCACAGAGATGGAGAGAGGATTACGTTTTTGGTTTGTCGGCGCGGCTGATGAGCCCGGACGGACCTCGGCCTGTTGACGAAATGAAGACAAAGATAGTGCCACGGTCCGGCAGCCCAACCGTTACGCGGCGACCGCTTTTTGCTCACAAAATTGTGATCGTGTAGACCGTCCGTTCGACTCGTCCCAGCCGGATTGCCGTGGCGGCGGATCAGAGGATGTAGAAATGAACGTTAAAAAGCACCTATCTTCGACAGGAGTGTAATTCATCCCACGTCCAGAAGGGGATTCGTGCAGTGTTTACAGGGTCTCTGCGCTCTGGCTTGTTGCGGATCCGTCAGTTTCGCTCCAGCAGGTTCGGCCGGTCCTGATCGCCGTCACCCTTACAAATCAAGAATGGCGCAGCCGCCCTGTCGCGCACGCACGCGATGATCTCGGTATTCTGCTGGACGAACGGTTCGAAATAGCTCGGGACGATGACTCCGGACTCGGGGGTCACCCGGCTGAATCCGCCGGCCTGCAGGAGCTCATCATCGAGCCCTGTCTGAAGCAGATCCCCATACTCGCAGTCGGCCCCGACGATGAGGTCGAGGAAGGGTCCGGCGAGTCCGGCGACGTCGGCCGGCTCCAGCATCAGGTCGACGATTCTCAGCGCGCGCGAGCCCTCGTGCTGGACGACCCGGGCCGCGACGAGGCCAACCGGGGTCCCGCCTCTGCGCGCTTCGAATACCAGATAGTCGTAGAAGGGGTGGGAAAGATAGCGATTGTAAAAGTACGCGGAAGACTTCAACGGGTGCCTCTGGACGTGCAGGTCCGTG
>JBDTSX010000085.1:0-11462 GCA_039930925.1 Acidobacteriota bacterium
CGAGCGCCTGCGCCAGTCGGGGATCGGTCGAGGGAAGCCGCCGGCGGATGCCCACAGCGCGTGCCGCGAGAGTCGCGGCCTCGTCGCTGCGGCCGGTGTCGCGGGCCAGGACCGCCAGGTCGTGCGCGGCTTCGGCGTACTCGAGTGAATTGCCGCCGAACGTTTCTTCGCGAATCCGGAGTGACGCGCGCAGGTGCTGTTCCGCTTCGTCGTTCTGCCCGCTCGCATTGAGAAGCATCCCCAGCCTGCCGAGGCTCTGACCGCGCTCGGCCGGAGTCGTGGCGGCGCTGAGCGCGAGCCGGCCCGCCTCGATTGCCTCGGGGAGCGTGCCTTTCACATAGAGCTCCTCGGCGCGGCGATCGAGCGCCTGCCAGGTCGTGCGCGCAGGCGACTGACCGATCGCCGTGGCCGCGGCCGCCAGCAGGCACGTCAGCATCGCGATGCCGCACGTCCGCGCGCCGAACCGGTCGGCACGGCGCGTCATCGCGACGGCCCGGCCAGCGAAAGATTGTGTTCGACGACGACCCGGCCGGGGGCCTGGGCCGATGACGGCATCAGCGCCAGCGCCGACTGGTAGAACGTCCGCGCGTGGACCGGGTCGCCGCGGAGCGCCGCGATGGCGCCGAGATTGTTCATGACCTGCGCGGCAGCGGGGCTTCCGGCCGGCGCATGCTGCTGGGCCTGCCGCAGCGTGGCTTCAGCGTCGGCAAGATTACCGGCCGCCGCGGCAACCGTCGCGATCGCGTTCAGCATCTCGCTCCGCTGCGCCGCCGAGGCCGGAGGCGCGGCATCGGCCAGCTGCAATGCTTCACGCAGGTATCGCTGCGTCGCGGCCGCATCGTTGCGGCTGCGGGCCAGCGCGGCGAGCTGCAGCAGCACGAGCCGGCGCGCATCAGCCTTCGCCTCGCCGGAACGGGCGACCGTCGATGCCCGGCTCGCCGCGGCCCGCACGAGCTCGGCATCTCCCGCCGCGGAGCCGTCCGCGATGACCGCGGACAGCGCCAGCAGATTGGCGGTGACGGCAACGCGCACGTGACGTCCGACGCGAGCCTCCTCTGCAAGGTCCACCCTCGCCTGATCGCGAAACACCGTCGTCACCTTCGCATGCACCTCCGGCAGGTTCAACCCGGGATCGGCCTCGAGCACCACGACCGATCCTTTTGCCAGGCCGTCAACGGCGCCGAGGTCCACCAGCGCGGCGCCCGATTCGACCGACAGTATCGTTCCCCTGGACTGCGGAAGCCGCCGCGCCGAGCCGACGGTCCGAAACTCCTGGCGGCGTCCCAACACGTTCGGCATCTCGAGAGCGGCGGCGAGAAAGGTCGGATGCTGCACGTCGGCAACCGGGACCGACGTGGCCGGTGCCTCGGGCGACAAGGACCGTGCTTCGGAGGAGGGGGGCGGTGCGGTGACACGAGGCGCGATCGCCCATCCGGCGACGAAGGCCGCCAGCGCTGCGGCGGCCGCCAGCCCACCCCACACGGCATAGGCCGGACGCCACGGCTGGTTCGCCGACGTCGCCGCCTGCGATGCGCGCTCGTCGCGGAGCGCGGCTTTGGTCAGCCCCACCGTCGCCAACAGATCGAACAGATCCTGATCTTCCAGCGCCTGCCGCGCGAGCGTGCGCTCCTCCTCGGGCGAGGTCTCGCCGCGAAGGTAGCGATCGAGGAGATCGGATGGCGGTTCGGTCATCGGGCGGATCCTGATCACTGCCCGGCATCCTCCAGCGAGGCGGCTCGTTCCGCGTGGAAGCGCCTGGAGAGCTCCTTCCACCCGCGATGAATCCACGTCGCGATGGTGTTCTGTTTTCGCCCCAGCGTTGCGGCGATCTCCGCATACGTCCTGTCCTGGGACCACATCGTCAATGCCTGCCTCACGTTCGGATCGAGCGTCGCCAGCACGCTGCGCAGCCGGTCCGCCGCGTCGGCCTTGATCGTCAGGGTCAGCGGGTCGTCCGAGCCGTCGAGCCCCAAGGCTTGTTCGTCGGCGACGGGCACCTCGTGCCGGGCGGCGCTGCGACGCTGCTCGCTGACGACGTTCTCCACGACGCGATAGAGCCACGCGTAGACGTTCGACGGCTTCCACTCCTCGGAGGCGACCGCCGAGAGGCCGTCGTCCAGATAGCTCCGAAGCGCCGGGCCCGCGCCAGGGTGCTTCAGCGTGCGCAGCAGCGCTTCGTGTGCCGCGTCGGTTGCGGCCCTCGAACCTCGATAGGCAGCCCAGGCGGTCAGCCTCTGCACGAGCTCGGCGTAGCGTCTTTGATCGGGGACCACGGTCGCGTCTCGCCAACGGCGAAGGACGCGTCGGCCGGCCATATTGTGCCGGAGTTGACCGGTGTGGGCAAGACGGAATGCAACCCGCGTCGTCCCAACACGAGAGCGCGCCGCAGGCCGCTCCGCACCGTGTCCGCCTTCCGCCATACCGGTACATGACCGCACGGGAAGATTTCTTTCACCACCCCAAACCACAATCCGCCGGCGCGGCTGAAAGAAATCAGGCCGGCGGGTCACGTTAAGAGTGATCGGGATGGAGCAGACGACTTCGTTCGTCCGACGCGAAGGATCGGCTGTCGGTGCGGTCGCACGACTCGGTCTGCATGTGATCGTCCCGCTGTCGTGCGGCAGCGCCGTGTATCTGTGCTTCAGGCCAACCGGACTGGGTGTGTTCGAGTGGATCCGGCATGCCGGCCTCTCCGATCCGGTTTTCGCACTACGGGCGTTCGCGGCGCCAGCACGCAGCCACCTGCCGGGCTGGTTCGTGTACTCGCTGCCCGATGGTCTGTGGTGCTACGCGATGACGGCAGCATCAACGCTCCTGTGGCAGGACGCATGCGACCGGTCCGCGCTGCGCCGGCTGAGCGCCCACCTCGGGCTGGCCGCGGCCTGTGGCCTCGAGCTGCTGCAGCACACCGGTGCGCTGGACGGTACGGCCGATCCGATGGACGTCCTGCTCGCGTGTGTCGGAGCGATCGCCGCGCGCGGCGCAATTGACGAGACCTGGTTTCAACACCATCGTCCGGCTGAAGCCGGACGCCACAGAAATAGCCTGAGCCGGAGGCCACAGTGGCGGCTGGCGCCGGACGCCGTGGACCGTTTCGACAGCGGCTCGAATCGTCTTCACGACCACGGCGGCCGCGGCCGGCGGAAGGGTGCGATCAGATGAACAACTTCCCGCGTGTGTTGCTCTCGGCTGTCTGTCTTGCCGCACTCGCCCTCGGCGTGGCGGGCAGCGCGGTCGTGGCCCCGGAGCTCGAAGTGCTCTCGCACAACCTCACGAGCGAAGTGATCAAGAACGCCCGCAACGAGGATGACTGGTCCTACATCTACACCGTGCAGGCACGCAACATCGGCAAGGCCGGCACAGTGCGGGCGAAAGGACGAGTCACGACGCCGCAGGGACAGTTCTATCGCGAGCAAACCGTCACGTTCGCAGCCGACGAGATCAAGGTGCTCCGGTTCGTCTACACCGAGCCGAATTTTCTGGACGAGATTCTCCGTCCCGAAGCGCGCTCCAGATACGAGTTCTCGTACGACGTGCTCCGGTGATTCGTGACCCCGGGGGAATGCGGCGCTACGCGAGAGTTGCTCCACTCCGCTGGGTGGTGTCCGGCTTGGTATCCGCGCCTGGTGGCGTCCGGCGTCAGCCGGACGACTACGGACCCTGCGGCGTCGGGCTCGTGATCCGTGCCTGGTGGCGTCCGGCTTCAGCCGGACGACTACAGCTGAGGAATGAGTTCGGAACTGACTTGAAACGGAAGGTGTGTCCATGCCGATTTGTGCCCGTCGATTCACTCGTGCGACATCCGCCGCGGTTGCGGCGGCCTGCCTGCTCATCGCCACCGTGCCGATCGAGGCGCAGTTCAACCCGAAACGGAAGCTGATCCTGGCAGCGGTGTGCGGCGGCGGCGCCTGGGGCGGCTTCAAACTGGGCGACCGCCTCGCCGACCTGGCGATCGCCCGGCAGAAACTGGTGGGGCCGCAGGCCGACAAGATGAGGCTGTCGTTCAGGGTCGGTGTGGCGGCCGCGGCCTGCGGAGCCTCGGCCTGGCTGGCCGGAACGGTCTACGACGGCCTGAGCAAGCGCGACCAGCAGGCGCGCAAGCGCGAGATGGACACCGCCCTCGAGGATGCCGAGCCCGGCACGCGCCAGTACGTCCTGCCAGACAGCCGGCTGGCTGGACGGCTGGAGACGCTGCCCGCCGAGCGGGACGGTGACCGGGAGTGCCGCGTGCAGCTGGACACTCTCGGCAACTCGGGCGAGCCCGCCTCGACCCGGTGGTGCCGCAAGAACCCGCAGGACAACTACGAAGTCGATCTCGGCGTATGAGGTATCGCTCGTGAGCAGTCGCTTGCTGGTGTCGCTCGTGTGCCTGATCGCGGCGATGTGCGTCGCCGAGGAGGCCTTCGCGCTCAACTACAAGGTCATCCCGAAGGATGCCGACGGGAAGCGTGTGCTGCTGGCTTACAACTGCGGCTATCTCGTCGACGACCCGGATTGTCCGGCGCAGCGCGAAGCGTTCCGCAATGGCTTCGCTGCCGGCGAGCTCGGACGCCTGCGGCAGCAATGGTCGAAGGGGCCGTTCGCGGAAGTGTGGCTGCTCTCTGGTGGTGGGCTGCTCGACGCCGGAATCGAGTTGGCCAACGAGCTTCGCGATCGGTCGCAGACCGTCAGGGTCCCGAACGCCGCGCGGCTTCGCGGTGCGGGACTCACGCCTCGGCGGACGGCTGGAGGACTGGTCATGACCATCTGTGCCAGCTCGTGCACGGTGGCGTTCATGGGCGGTCAGTTTCGCTTCATCGATCTGGAGCCTGGTGACGAAGCGATGTACGCCGTGCACGCGGCATCCGCCGTCGCGTGGCACGACCTCGACGCTCCGGGGCTTCGAGACGCGATTGCAATCCGGGCCGCGCTCGCGCGCAGCGATATGCCCGGCCTGGTCGCCGCGATCTCGGCAGAGAACCGCGCCACCGCCGGACGCCTCTTCACGGTGTTCCAGGAAACCCTCTGGCTCGTGGTCAAGAACCGGGGTCCGAACGATCCCGAGCGGCGAGCGCGCGACCGTGCCCTCACTCAGCTCGAGTGGGAGTCGAGGTCGCGGCCACCGGTCTATCCGATCGAGCAGCGCACCCGCGACATGGCCCTCCTCGACCTCGAGGGTGACGCGGCCCTGCAGGACATCCTGATGCGCGTCGAACGGGCCAGCATGCAGCAGGCGCTCGCCGGTCTTCGCGGCGTCCTGCCGTCGCTCGGGCGCCGCGCCGACGGGGCGCTGGACATGGTGGCGGCGATGTACGACACCAGCAGCATTCTGGAGACCAATCAGATTCCCAAGGAAACGCTGCTGAAGATGGGATATCTCACCGAATTCATCAAGTGAGTCATGACCAAATCATTGCGGGTGCCGGGGCGTCACGGTGGTGCGTTGTTGCTGTCGATCGGAGCGGCGGCGATCGCGCTGTCCGCTCAAAGCCGTGACTCGCTCGAGACGAAAGTCACCGTTGACGGTAACGAGGTCGTCTTCAAGTGGAGCAAGCATCATCCGTGGGACGCGGACCTGGTCGCGCGCGGCGCGGCGCTGTACGCCGAGTATCGCGACGCCAGCGATGCGGTCGGCACAGAATGTCTCCAGGCGGGCCGAGCTGGCGGGAGCTCCGCGCCCCGGCGCGGCGGAGCGCCGGGCGGCTGCTTCACCGGCAACGCGGTCGTCCGGCGCGAGGATCGCACCATCTCGTTCCAGCTTCCGGACATCTTGACGGCGGAGCCGTCAGGATCGGTGTGCCTCGTGCTTCGGCTGCCCGACAACCGCGTCCTGCCGGTCCGGCGCGCCAGCAAGCGAGGTGACGACACGGTGCGCTTTCAAATCGAGGAATGGGCAAGCGCCGCGGCCGGACGCCGGCGGACGCTGAACCTCCAGCAACGGCGGCAGCAGCTCGACGCGGGCCTTACAGCGCAGCTCGCGGCGGTCACGCAGCAGGAGCATGCCAATGCCGGTCGCGGCTGGCAATCCGACGCGACCTGCGACGCCATCACGGTGGCGCCGATTGCCATTTCCGGATCCGGCCGCCCGGTCGCGCCGCCGGACGAACAGGACGAAGTCGCGCGGCAGGTGTGCATCGCGCGCGTGGGGGCCGGCCGGGCCGAGGACGAGGAGGTCTCCCCGCCCCACGACATCGTCCAGTACCTGAAACAGGTGCCCGCGGATCTTCGCGACCGCTGGTTGACGCTGCGCGGGCCGCAGGTCGAGCGATTCATCGCAGACTGGAACCGCCTGGGCGCTGGTGTCGAGCGCTACGTGAAAGAGCATCCGACGCCTCACTTTGGGGCCTATCGGGATCGCGTGGCGATTCAAAGCCTGGCCTACGACGCCTACGACAAACTGCGGCAGGCCAAACCGTCAGACCCGGCGCCCGACCCGAAATGGATCCTGGGATATCTCGGGTCGAAGGTTCAGGCCTACGAGCGCTGCGTCACCGATGGCCGGCGCCAGCTCGAATTGAACTATCGGGAAGCGGCCTCGCTCAAGGCCACTCTGGAGGCGTTGCCCGACCGCCTGCGCGGTCAAGAGGTCAAGAGCTGCCAGTCGGGACTCGCACGGCTCGCGGCGATGCGGGCCAAGACTGCCGCCCTGCAAGAGGACCTGGCCCGCGTCGATCGCGAGATTTCGGCGCTCGTTTCCACGCCGCGGCCGGCGCGGCGGCGCAACCTGAACGAGGTGCTCTGCGCGCTGTGAGCGTCGAGCGTCTTGCACCGGCCGGTTGGGTCACCGCAGATCGGCTCGCCCCTGACGAGGGGGTTCGCAGCGTCCTCGACCGGCCCACCGGTCAAGGCGATGCGCGACGATCGCCGGAACCCTCTCGCCGGGTTCCGGCGCCTGCGGGTATTGCCTTCAGCCGATCACTCTCAGGCTCGTTCGATCGCTGGCTCCTCGCTTCGTCGTCGTTCCGATCAGAATGCCAGCCGGACTCCCAGCTGCACCGTGCGCGGCGCCCGGCTCAACGTGCGGATGCGCATGAAGTTCGGGTCGGTAAAACTCGTATTTGGGTTGCCCCACTGCGCGTGGTTGAACACGTTCTGCGACTCGGCACGAATCTCCGCGCGGTAGTGGCCGAACGGAATGGCGCGGAACACGGACATATCCACATTCCAGTTCGAGGGGCCGCGGAACTGATTGCGTCCGGTGCTGCCCCAAGCGTTGCCGGGTTGCGAAAACGCGGCTGGATCGTACCAGGGTTGGTCAGGGCCGGCATCGCCGAATCCCGGCTGTGGGTCGGCGGTGACGTTGATCGACTGGAAGCCGCCGGACTGCTGCAGCAAGCCGTTGTCGCCCCCGATGGAGAATGGCCGCCCGGACAGCCAGGAGGCAATCCCGTTCAGCTGCCATCCCTGCACTGCGCGCGCGAGTGGCTTGGTGCTGTGACGCGCAAACGGCAGTTCGTAGACGAACCCCATCTGCAGGGTGTGCGGACGGTCGAAGCCGGCCAGCGCATAGTTGCGGCTGAACTGCGACTCCTGCGCCCAGGTGTACGCGCCCCCGTCGTCGTCCACATCGTTCATCGCCCGGCTAAACGTGTACGCGCCCTTCAGCAGCATGCCGTTCTTGTAGGGGCGGTTCACCGCGACCTGCAGTGAGTGGTAGCGCGACTTCGAGGTGCCGGCGAGCGTGTTGATGGCTGCCGTGCCGGCCTGCGCGAACAGCTTGCGGTTGGCATTTCCGCCGGACTCTGCGTAATTCAGGTTTCGGATTGTGTAGGTGCCATCGGTGCGGGTGCCGACGTAGCCGACGCTGGCGGCGATATCCAGGGGCAGCCGGCGCTCGATGAAGACGTTCCACGACTGGGTGGCGCCGCGGGCGACGTTATCCGGATCCGGCGTGGTCATGTCCACGCCTCGCGGCAGGAGGAGCGTCCCCGATTCGATGTTCGGGTTGGGCGCGCCCGGAATACCCGCGACCAGGTTGCCGTAGGGGATGAACCCGTTCAGCCCGGCATCGCTGTACGCGATGGTCAAGGGAAACCGGCCGCGCATCGGCCTGGACCATGGCAGGGGATCGAACGTCTTGCCGTAGCCGGCGCGGAGCACCGTCTGTTCGTTGAGGCGGTAAGCCGCGCCGAGACGCGGTGCGAACAAGGTCTTGCTGGGCTTCAATCCCAGGTTGGTCGGGTTGCCTCCGAGGCCGCCCAACTTGACATTGAACGTGTTGACGTCGAGCAGCTCGATGCCTCGATTCTGGCGCGACATCAGCGGGTAGTACTCGTAACGGAGCCCGAGATTGACCGTGAGTTTCTCGTTGGCCTGCCAGCGGTCCGCCACATACAGACCGTACTGATTTTCCCGGCCGCTCAGTTCTTCGAATTGCACGCTCTTCGAGTAGCTGCTGATCTCGCCGAGAAGAAATCCGGCGTAGCTGTTCCAGCCGCCGACCCCGGAATAGCCGGGCGTCCCGGTGACCCCGCCGCTGAAGGTGAGCGCACCTCGCGGATTGCTGACTTCCGGCTGCCAGTGGTTGAGCCGCAGCCGGATGAAGTCGAATCCCGATCGGAGCTCGTGGTGGCCGCTGACCTTGGTCAGGTTGGTCGTGACGGTGTAGCTCCGCTCGTCACGCCACACCGGCGTCCAGGTATCGGAGTTGCCCAGTTGCGAGAGGCCGGTGGCAATCTGGGGCATGCCGCTGTAGCGATCGAGATCGAACGATCCGGGCCCGGTCGCGCCGGCGCTGTTCAGCCCGGGGATGCCCCAGACATCGAGGCCAAAGTTAGTACGGAAGTCGGGGCCCTGCATGTTCTGCTGCATCACGTTCGCCCCGGCGTTGGCGTCGAAGAGCAGCGTCGGACTCAGAGTCCAGGTCTGCCCCGCGGTGTAAATCTTCGTATTCGTCTTGCCCCCTCCCGCGCCGTCGAGCCCGAGGTAGAACAGGTCGAACACCGCGGCGTGCATCATCGAGAACTTGCCCCAGATCTGGTGCTTCGGCGTGCGGTTCCAGTTGACCTTGGCGTCGTAGTTATCGCGGTCGGCCTTTGGCTGGCGCGGCAGGAACAAGTTGTTCTGCAGGCCGTTGTTGGTGCCGGCGTTGTTTGGCGCCGGGTAGACCGCTTGAATCTTCCTGGCGATCCCGCTGATGCGATCGGCGGGAATAATCGCGTCGGGGAAGACGTCCCGGTTGCGGCCGTCGGACGTGCCGGTGGCAGGGTCGTAAATCCGGAACGCGGGGTTGAGCGCGAGCACTTCGCTGAAGTCCCCCGTCCGCATTTTCGCGGTCGGTACCGTGTAGGTGCTGAACAGGCCCTGCCGCTCGCTGTTGCGTTCCCAGGATGCGAAGTAGAACAACTTGTTGCGGCGGATCGGGCCGCCGGCGGTGCCGCCCAGGATCGCGGTGCTGGAGTCGACCTTGCTCGGGTCGAAATATCCGCGCCGCGCGTTGAACTCGTCCTGCTGGCGGAAATAGAACGCCGACCCCCGCAAACTGTTCGTGCCGGACTTGGTCTGCACCGCGGTCGCCGCGCCGCCCGCCATGCCCTGTTCGGCGTCGAAGCTGTTGGTCGAAATGTTGACGTTCTCAATTGTCTCGACCGGCGCGATGTAGCCGGCATGATGAGGCAGCCAGACATTGATGCTCGCCGCGCCGTCGATGCGGGTGACGTTGTTGTTCCGGTTGGTGCCGTTGATGTTGACCGAGAGGGCGCGGCCCGGCGTGTCGGTCTGGGCGTTCTGAAACTCGGGCGGCGTCGCGCCCGGCACCAGGTTCATCAGGTACTGATAGTTGCGGTACTGGTTGAGCGGCAGATTGACCACGTCCGCGGGCTTGAGGTCGACGCTGACGTCGGCCTTGTCCGTCTTGAGGACCGCAGCCTCGGTCGTGACCGTGACCGACTCGCTCAGCGCCCCGATTTCAAGTCGGCCGTTGACCCTGACGATTCCGCCGGCGGTAATCGGCAGGCCGGTCTGGACGAATTCCTTGAACCCCTGCAGCGTCGCGCGCAGCGTATACGTGCCTCCGGTCACGTTGCGAATCGCATACGTGCCGGTGGCATCAGTCACCGTGGCCAACTCGAGACCGGTGGCCTCGTTCCTGATGCTGACGGCGGCGCCAGGCACGGCGGCGCCGGTTCCGTCCGAGATTGTCCCCGTCACGCCGCCGTACAGAGACTGTGCGCTGGTCACGGCTGGCAGCAGGCAGAGAGCCGCCGCGAGTGCGGCGATGCTCCGCATGTGGAAGAGCGCTCGCACGCATGGCCTCACGAGACCTTGCCGATGGTTCACAGGGACCTCCTTCGAGACACCGGAAACGGGAGCCGGCGGCCGATTACCTCATGGACATGGGCGAACGGTTATCATGCGGGACAAGGATGTGTCAATGCGGCGCAGGGACCGCACCGGCCTGGCGGGAGCCTGGCACGTGCCGATCGCCGATCTGCGACCGGGGAAGGGGAATCGCTATTCCGGCGTTCGGGCGGCCGGCTTGACCTGCCATGTGTGCGGCACGTGGAAGGCGCCGTGCACCGTCTTGCCCTTCGCAATGCTGACGACCGCAGCGCGCCTGGAATCGATGCTCTCGTCGAACCCCGACCCGCGCCGCTTGATGCTCGCCTCGACGTTGAAGGCGGCGACCGCCAGGCCGATTTCCGGGCACATGAATTCGATGATCCCGCGGCCGGGCTCGAGGTCGATCCGTCCGCCACCGGTTTCGGTCGAAAAGTGGCAATGCAGATTGTCGAAGACCGAATAGAAGTAGACCTCGATCACCGCATCGTCCACGCGTGCCCCGGCGGCATACTCGACCTCGGCGCGCATCGCGCTTCCGGTCGCGAAGGTCGATGTTCGCTGGCCGGCGCCGTCGAACAGGGCGACGCCGATGACGCGGGCGGCCGGCGACCCGGTCCCGTGCTGCAGGCGCGCCGCGGACACGCTCGGCGCCTCGGCGAGCGTGCGCTGGTACTCCGCGATCACCGGTCCGGGCTTGCCGTTCGCCGCAATCTCTCCCTGGCGCAGCAGGAGCACGCGGTCGCAGAGGCCCTCCACCGCGCCGAGATTGTGGGAGACGAAGATGATCGTCGTTCCCGCCTTCTTGAGCTGATCGATCCGCTTGATGCACTTGGCCTGGAAGGCGCCGTCGCCGACCGCCAGCACTTCATCGAGCAGCAGGATGTCCGGATCGAGATGCGCCGAGATCGCAAAGCCGAGCCGCAGGTGCATGCCCGACGAGTATCGCTTCACCGGCGTGTCGATGAACGCGGCGACGCCGGCGAACTCGATGATGCTGTCCATTTTCCCGGAGATTTCCCGCCGCGCCATGCCCAGGATCGCGCCATTCAGGTAGACGTTTTCGCGGCCGGTCAGCTCCGGGTGGAACCCCGCGGCGACCTCGATCAATGCCGCCAGCCGGCCGTTGACGGTGATCTCGCCCCGCGACGGCGCGGTGATGCTGGAGAGCAGCTTCAGCACGGTGCTCTTGCCCGCGCCATTGT
>JBDTSX010000086.1:0-11444 GCA_039930925.1 Acidobacteriota bacterium
TGGAGCTGCAGCGCCCCGACGGCGTAAACGGCACACGACTGCAGCCAGGTGTCTCCGCTTCCGAGCAGCGTGTCCACGGCATGCTCGGCGCTCTCCAGTGGCGCCCCGACCAGGCGATCCGCCAGCGCAATGCGCTCGTCGACGGTCACCTGGCTGTCGAGCAGCGGCAACAGCACCCGCCGCAGGTCTGCCGGGAGGACGTTCTCCAGGAACTCGAGCGCGTTGGCACGCACCAGCGTCGTGGACGAGCGCACGCCCACGTAGGCATCGTAGAGCGCGCCGTGGTGCGCGGGCACATTCAGCAGCGCCATCAGCCTGAAGATCCGTTCCAGCTCCTGCTCCATTGCATGGCGCAGCCCCTCCAGGATCGCATCGTCAGACTTCAGCTGGCTCCGCAACGGACCGAGGATCTGGTAGGACCGATAGTGGCCTGCGATCTCGGCGGCGAGCAGCAGCTTGACGACCTGCTGATCCACGATCACCCCGGGATGCAGCTCGTGCAGCTTGTTGAGGGAGGTCAGGACGCGGTGGCGCAGCGTGACGTCCGCCTGCAACAGTCCTTCGATCAGGACCTGCTGCGCGAGCGGCGTGCCAATCCGCACGAGCACGGCCGGCAGCTCGCGTTTCACGTCGAGCGGGGTGCCGTCATCGTGCAGGTGGCGTTCCAGCTCCGGCACCACGGCGTCACCGTACTGCGCGAGCGTGCGCGCGGCGTCGCCGCTGACGGCTGGACGCGCGAGTGCGCCGACGAGCGATCCCACCGGCGCGGGGCGCGTGGCGCGGCCGGCGGCGAGGATCGCTTCGCGCGCCACCCCGGCGTCGGCGTCTCCAATCAGCAGGACGAGAAGATCATCGAACGCATTCGGGATCAGCGCGAGGACATGCGCGGCTTCGATGCGATCGCGGACACCGTCCGGTCCCTCGGTGTGGGCCATGCCCTCCAGGAGCAGCCGGGCGGCGTCGAGGTTCTGCGACAGACCGGGCGAGGCGAGAAACGCCGCCATGCCCGCCCTGACGGAAAATGCCTCGACGTCATCCAGATCTTCCAACTGACGCAGCGGATCGACCCCCATCTCGCGCGTCAGGTACAGAAGCGCCTCGGTGCGAACCCCCAGGTCGGGGTCCCGCAGCATCTCGATCACCCGTGGTGCGATCGTCAGGTCGGCCGAGGCATTGAGCAGCGCCAGCGCGCGGCGCCGGATCTCCGGCTCGTCGCGCTCCAGCAGTGCACGGATCTGCGGTTGCAAATCGGGAAGCGGCTGGCGTTCGAGCACCTCCAGCGCGCGCCGCACGGAGGCCGGCTCGCCCGCCGACAGCATCCCCCCGAGCACCGAGAGCGTGGACGGGATCGCATTCTGATCGAGCCGCTCGCTGTCGATGCGATGACGATGGATGCTCTGTTCGATGGTGCGGACATATTGGGACCGGAGGCGCCACGCGATCGCGGTCCACATGCCGATGAACCCGAGGTTGACCGCCGCCGTGCCGCGCAGGCCCAGCTGCAGCCCGTCGATCATGAAGAAGCCGCGGGTCGCCCAGCCGAGCATGACAGCGCCGGCGGCGTCGGCAACGCGACTGACCACGATGTCGATCGCGTTCTTGACCGGGGCCCGCTCAGTCAGCGGAAGCGGCAGGTAGAGCAGCTCGTAGGTGGACTTGTCGAGGGAGAACCGGAGCGCCTGATCCGACGCGTTGGTCAGCAGGACAGCCCAGAACACTGGCGCGAGCAGGATCAGCGCGCTGCCGAAGCCGAGCGACAGCGGCAGCAGCAAAATGGCGACACCGATGCCAAAACGCCGCAGGACCGGTCCAGCGACAAATAGCTGCAGCAGGAAGCTGGCGCCGCCCAGCGCGAAGTTGAAGGTCCCGAAGAAGCGCGTCAGCGCGTCTTCGTCTCCGCCGAATTGGCGATCGGCGATCACGCTCAGCTGAAAGGCGGTCCACTGGGTCGAGATGGCAATGAGGAAGACCAGGGCGGCCATCAGCCGCAGGTAGGGACTGGCGGCGATCTGCCCGAGGCTGTCGCGGAATGGGTGCCTGGGGCGCGCTCGCGGTGACAGTCTGGGCCGGACAATCCGCGCGCTGGCCACCGCGACGACCGCCGCCGCGAACAGGATCAGCGCGGCGAGCACCAGCATCATGTTCACGGTGCCGCCGACCGGCCGGACCAGGAAGCGCGCCATGATCCCGCCGGTGATCGCGCCAAGCGAGGCGCCGGCGCCGATCAGGCCGAAGAGCCGTTTCGCCTGCCGCGTATCGAAGAGCGAGTTCGCGAAGCTCCAGGCCTGGACCGGGGCAATCACGCCGAAGCAGTTCACCCAGACGTAGAACACCCCGGGCAGCAGCCAGGCCACCGTGCCGGTCCTGGCGCCGGCGGTGGCGTGAAACCGGAACGCGTACCAGAACAGCAGGACGTTGCCGCTGAAGAAGACCAGGGTCCAGACCGTCACCCGGCGTGTGCCGATCCGCGTCGCAACCAGCGTGTAGATGGGCACGAACAGCGTCAGCGCGATCGGCACGGCCGCATACACATAGACGAGCGAATATGGACCGTACTGCTTCAGGAACAGGCTGTTGCGAATCGGCTTCGCGAGGAGGAATGCGGCGACGACGGCGGCAATGTACAGGAAGGCCAGCAGGACGCGCAGACCTTCACCGGATCGCACGTCGAGGAACCGCCGGAGCCGCAGGAGCATGAGGATGGCCGCAGTTTACTTCAGCTGGCGCATGTCTTAGGCTTGCCCGATGCTGCAGCGCCTCCTCTCGCCCATCGTCGAGATCCGCCGGGAAGAAAGCCGCACGGCACTGCTGATGTTCGCGTACTCGTTCCTGGCCATGACCGCGTACAACGCGATCAAGCCGCTGACGCGATCCAAGTTCATCTCCGACCTCGGCGCCGACAACCTCCCGTACGTGCTGCTCGCCGCCGGATTCATCATCGGCATCCTGATGACGGGGTACTCCTGGCTGATGGCGCGGCTGCCCCGCCGCTGGGCGCTGCCGATCACCCAGGCGGGCATGGCGGTGCTGCTGCTGGGGTTCTGGTTCCTGTTCAAGTTCGAGGCGACCTGGGTGTCGGTCGTCTTCTACCTCTTCGGCCTGATCCTCGGAGTGCTCCTGATCAGCCAGTTCTGGACCCTGGCGAACATCGTCTACGACCCACGCCAGGCCAAGCGTCTGTTCGGATTCGTGGGCGGCGGCGCTCCGCTCGGAGGGATCGCCGGTTCGGCGCTCGCGTCGTACGCCAAGCAAATCGGATCGGTGAACCTGATTCTGCCCGGGGCGGCGTTGATGGGGCTCTGCTCGCTGCTGGTGGCCGCGATCATCCGTCGGGAGAAGATCGACGCGGATCCGGTGCCGGCGGTGAAAGGGGACCAGGGGGTCGGCGCCACCGAGGCGTTCCGCCTGCTGCGCCAGTCGAAGCACTTGCAGATCATCGCGCTGGTGATCAGTTTTGCGGCAGTTGGCGCAGCGATTATCGAGCAGCAGCTCAACATGGCGGCGCAAGCGGCCAAGGGCGCGGGCGCCACCGACTCGATCACGGCGTTTCTCGCGCAGGTGGGGCTGTGGACCTCGTCGATCGGGTTCATCATCCAGATCTGGCTGACCAGCAAAATCCACCGCTATCTCGGGATCGGGTTCGCGTTGATGGTCCTGCCGGTCTCGCTCGGCAGCACCGCCGTCGTGATGCTCCTGAACGGGGTGCTGTGGGCGCCGGCGCTCGCGCGCGTCCTCGATCAATCGCTGCGCTATACCGTGGACAAGACCACGCGCGAAATCCTGTTCCTGCCGCTGCCGGCCGACATCAAGCTGAAAGCGAAATCGTTCGTCGACGTCACGGTCGATCGCGCCGCCAAAGCGGTGGGGGCGCTGCTGCTCCTCGTGCTGGTCAAGCCGTGGGGGCTGCATCTCGACTGGCAGCGTCTCAGCTACGCCAGCCTGGCGGTGACGGCGCTGTGGATTTTAATGGCGCTTCGCGCCCGCAAGGGATATCTCACCGCCTTCCGTCAGAGCATCGAACGGCGCGACGTCGAGGCGGATGACGTGCGCTTGAGCGGCGCCGACCTGTCCACGATTGAAACGCTGGTGCAGGAGCTCTCGCAGCCGGACCCGGCCCGCGTGGTCTACGCGATCGACATGCTCGAGTCGCTGGACAAGCGGAACCTGGTCACGCCGCTGTTGCTCTATCACGACGCACCTGCGGTGCGCCGCCGCGCCCTGCGCGCGCTGGCGTCGGTGCGGCACGACATCGCGGAACGCTGGCTGCCGCAGGTTCAGCGGATGCTCGGGGACCCGGATGCGGGGGTGCGGGCCGCGGCGCTCGTGGCGATCGGGGCGATTCACCACGAGAATTCGGCGACGTTGTCGCGGCCGCTGCTGACCGATCCCGATCCGCGCATTCGCGTCACCGCGGCGGTGGCCCTGGCGGCGAGCGACGTGCCCGCCGACGTGGACGCCGCGGAGCGGACGCTGGTCGAACTGGCGGCCGACGGACGCGATTCGGCACGAGCCGCGCGGCGCGACGTCGCCGCGGCGATTCGCCATATCGGGAATCCACGGTTCCATCCGCTGCTGATTCCGCTGCTCTACGACGCGTCCCCTGAAGTGGCCGAAGAAGCGATGGCGAGCGTCCGCGCCGCAGGCGCGTCGGATTTCCTGTTCCTGCCGACGCTGGTCTCGCTGCTCCGGAACCGGCACTTGAAAGGGCCCGTGCGCGACGTCCTGGTCAGTTATGGCCAGCCGTCAGTGGACGCGCTCGCGCACTTCATGGGGGACCCCGACGAGGATATCTGGGTTCGACGGCACATTCCCGGGACGCTGGCGCGCATTCCGGTGCAAACCTCGGTGGACGCGCTGGTCTCCGCGCTCGCGGACCGGGATGGCTTTCTTCGTTACAAGGCAATCGCCGCACTCGAGCGGCTGCGTCGCACGGATGCCCCCCTGGCGTTCCCGCACGAACCGGTCGAGGCGTTCGCCCTCCGTGACGGTCTTCACTACTTCAACTATCTCTCGCTCTACGACAACCTGGTCGGCCGCACACCGCTCGCGGCGGACGCCCTCCTGGCCCGGACGCTCAGCGAGAAGATCGATCGGACCCAGGACCGCGTCTACCGGCTGCTGGCTCTCATCTATCCGTGGAAGGACATCGGCGCCGCACAGTGGACGCTTCAACACGGCGACCACCGCAGCCGGGCGAGCGCCTCGGAGTACCTGGACAACATCCTGACCGGCCAGCTGCGTAAACGCATCATGCCGGTTCTGGAAGATCTCCCGGTGGAGGAGAAGGTCCGCCGCGGCAACGTGATGCTCAAGACCCGTCCGCGCGACGTGGAAGAGACGCTCCTGCAGCTGATCAACGACGACGACCAGGTGGTGGCGGCGGTGGCGATCGATGCGGTGCGCCAGGCGCAGATGTGGAATCTCGGCGACGACATCGAGCACGTGCTCGCGTATCGCGACGCGGCTGACTGGTATGTCTTCGAGGCCGCGTCGTGGGCGCTCGCGGAGCGGCGCATGCCGGCGGAGCGCCGCCGCGAGCTGTGGCTCGAGCCATTGCCCGCAGCGGAAATCGCCGCCAGGCTGCATGCGCTGCCGCTCTTCGCGTCGGTCAGCGTCGACGAGCTTTTCCGGGTCTCCAGCGCGTCGCGCCAAGTGCGCCACCCACCTGGCGCAATCCTGCTGCAGGAGGGGGTGGCGCCAGAAACCATCCACCTGCTGCTCGACGGCCGCGTCATCTCAGCGGGCCGGGACGAAGCGCCGCTCCCGATCGATGCCCCCGCGGCGCTCGGCTTCATCCAGGCGCTCCAGGGTGCGCCGATGCAGACATCCATCCGCGCCGCGGACAACGCCGTGACGCTCGCGCTCTCCGCCGACGAGCTCCGCACGCTGCTCGCCGACAATACCGACCTGGTCCGCGGGCTGTTTGCGACGCTCGCCGAGCGAGTGGATCACTCGGTGACCAGCAACCTGCAATCGACCGGAGCCGCGCCGGAGCTGCAGGCCCTCGCTGAAGACGGCGTCGGGGCGGTTGAAAAACTCCTGGTCTTGCAGCGGGTGCCGACCTTCGCCCGGATCGCGGTCGAGGAAATGCGCGCACTCGCCGTCATCACGCACACGATGACGATGAAGGTCGGGAGCACGCTGTTCCAGGCATCCGCGCCGGTGGCATTGTGGCTCCTGGTGTCGGGGGAGATTTCGATACGGGACGGAGCGGGCGCTGCCGCCGCGATGGCCGGACCAGGGGACATCATCGGCGCGATCAGCATGCTGTCGGGCCGCCCGCTCGGCCAGTCCGCCGAAGTACTCCGGAACGGCATTACCCTGCGGATCGATCGCGACGATCTGGTCGACCTGCTCGCCGTCCGCCCCGAGCTGCTCCGCCAGCTGTTCGACGGGATGTTCCGCAGCCTGCCGATCGAGAGCGCGCCAGCCTAGGACCGGGCGCCTGACGCCGGAGGCCTGTGGATCCTTCCCGTCGCTTCCGGCTGTCGCCGCACCGATCGACCTACGCCGACCGGCGCGACTGCTTCACCGCATCGACGATGTGGCGTGCGGAGATGCCGTAGCGATCGATCAGCTCGTCGGGCTGGCCGCTTCTGGCGATCTCGCGCACCGCCAGACGCCGCACGGCAAAGCCCGCCGAGGCAACCGCTTCACTGACCGCGTCGCCAAGACCGCCGGCCGGGTAATGATCCTCGACCGTGATCACCACGCCACCGGTCGCCGTCGCCGCCGCAATCATCGTCGCCGCGTCGATCGGCTGGAGGCAGTACGCGTCGATGACGCGAATCTCGATGCCCTCCGCTTTCAACTGGTCGTACGCCTTGATGGCCTCGACCACGGTAATGCCGGCGCCGACCACGGTCGCGATATCGTTCGCGCCCTGACGGACCACCTTCGATCCCCCGATCGGGAACGTGTCGTCGGGCCCGTAGATGACCGGGGTCTTCGGCCGCGACGTGCGCATGTAGGCCATGCCGTGCCGGCTGGCCATCTCGACCACCAGCCGTTCCGTGCTGACGGCATCGCACGGATAGAGGACCGCGCAGCCGGGAACGCCGCGCATCATCGCGAGGTCCTCGAGGGCCATCTGCGACGGTCCGTCCTCGCCAATCGACACACCCGCGTGCGAGCCGGCGAGCTTGATGTTGGAGAACGAGACGCCCCCCATCCTGATGAAGTCGGCGGCGCGGGTCAGGAAGCAGGCGAACGTAGACGGAAACGGAATCGCGCCCCGCGCCGCCAGTCCCATCGCCGCGCCGACCATGGCCTGCTCGGCGATGAAGCTCTCGAAGAACCGATCGGTCGCGACTTTTTCGAACTTGTCGCTGAAGGTCGAGTTCTTCACGTCGGCATCCAGCGCGACGCAGCGCGGATCGACTTTGCCGAGCGCCGCGACGCCCACGCCCCACGATTCACGGGTGGCCACCAGGTCCCCCTTCTTATAGGCGGGAGCGGGGATGGTGCGGTAATCCGGCTTGGTCTCGGGACGGCTCTTGGATGAGGGCATCGGAATCGACGGCCGTGGCGCCGCGTCAACGAACTGGCCTTCGAGCTCGGCAATCGCCTGGTCCGCCTCGGCACCCTTCTTGAGCGCCTTGCCGTGCCAGCCTTCCTTCCCCTCGATCGCGGCGAGCCCTTTCCCCTTGACCGTCCGCGCCAGCACCATCGTCGGCTTCCCCTTGGTGTCGCGGGCCTCGGCAAACGCCTTCATCAGCTGCGGCACATCGTGTCCATCGACGACAATCGCGTGCCAGCCGAAAGCCGTCCACCGGGCGGCGATCTCGTCCATGTGGTGGCCGAACTGCGTGTGCTGGCTCTGGCCCAGGCCGTTCACGTCGATCACAGCGCAGAGGTTGTCGAGCTTGTAGAACAACCCGAGGTTGGCGGCCTCCCAGACCGAGCCCTCGGCCATCTCGCCGTCACCGAGCAGCACGTAGGTGCGGTAGTCCGATCCGATGCGCCGCGCGTTCAGCGCCGTGCCGATGGCGGCGCAGATACCCTGCCCGAGTGAGCCGGTCGCGACATCCACGAAGGACAGCCGCGGCGTGGGATGCCCTTCGAGATCCGAATCGAGCCGCCGCAGCGTGAGCAGATCTTCGCGCGGAAAGAGTCCAGCCTCCGCCCAGGCCGCGTAGAGAATCGGCGCGGCATGCCCCTTCGACAGGACGAAGCGATCGTTATCCGGGTTCTGGGGATTCTTGGGATCGAACCGCATCTCGGAGAAAAACAGCGTCGCCACGATCTCGGCGGCCGACAGGCAGGTCGTCGGGTGACCGCTTCCCGCCTCGGATGTGGACCGCACGGAATCGATCCGCAGCTGCGTCGCGGCGTTCTTGATGGCGTCCACATTGGTGGCGGCTTCGACAGATGGGCTCATGACATTCCCGGAGAGCGATCAGCGCTCAGTTTGAGGATTGATCTTTGGGGATCCGCGCGTTCGGGCGAGGCCGGGCTGGTTGCTCCGGCGTCCCGAAGGGGATTCAGCATTCCGACCGGAGTTTATCACCGGACCGCGGCGCCGCGCACGGCCAGGACGTAGTGCGCCGCCAGGGGGCCCTGCTCGATCGCCCGCGGCGCCATCGCGCCGACGGCCAGGTCGGCGATGCGCGTGAATTCCGGGTCACCCGACACGACCGCCAGCCGGCGCAGCATGCGCGACGCATCGCAGTTGAGAGCAAACGGCTTGCTCGGCTGTCGGAGCAGGCCGACTTCGGCATCCCGGTCCGGCGCGGCATCGGGCACCGCGCGATCGAAGAACCCGCCCTCGCGGTCGTCCCACATGACCCGGATCGCGTAGTGGCAGAGCTCCTCGGCGATCATCTGGTAGACGATATTGCCGGTCACGTCGAACGCATCGAGCGCCGCGGAGGCGATCGTGATCTGATCGCCCAATAAACCCCGCACGTGGGCCTGACCGGCGAAGAAATGCGCGACCCCGGCCCCCGGCTTGTAACAGGTCAGGAGCACGCGCTCGAGCGACTTCAGGGCGAAATCGCGAAGGCCGTCATCCGAAAACGTCTTCGCCGCCTGCAGGGCGGCCGAGACCATGACGCCGTTCCAGTCGGCATGAATGACCTCTCCAACCGGCGGCGCCGTCAAGGCGCGGCGTGCCTCGACGGTTGCGGCGGAATAATACCGCTCGTCCGCGTGCTGGGAGCCCCACCACCCGCCATCGACGGGATCGGCGAGCCAGGTCTGAACGTACCGGAGCGTGTCGGCGGCGCGTTCGGTGAACCGCGCAATGCCGAGCGCGTCGCCGGCGTCCAGATACAGGCGCAGGAGCGCCGCGTTGCTCTCGAGCATCTTCTCGGAGTGCGGCTCTTGCCACGCTCGGGTCGCCGCGTAGCGAAAGAACCCGCCGTCCACCTCGTCGTAGAGCTCGCCCCACCCCATTCCGTCGAGCGTCGCCACGGCGATCATCTCGTAGCGGGGATCCCGCGTTGCGGCGAACAGATCGAGCGCGAGATGCGCCGGGGCGGTCAGTGGAAATTTCGGCTCCACGCCGAATCCTCCGTGTGCCCCGTCGAACGTGGAAAACACGCGCTCGGTCAGATCGTCGAGGCCGGCGATCGTCGATTGCGTCACGTCGGTCTCCGGCCGCTCGATGGCGGCGCAGTCGCCCCGCGTGTCGAAGGCCTCGACGATTTGCGCCAGGGCGGCGGGCATCCGTTCGATCGACACGTACGTGCCCCCTGCGAGAATCGCGCCGTCGGGGGTGAGAAACGCGGTCGTCGGCCATCCACCGAGGCTATAGCGCTCGCTGATGTCCGGCCGTTCGTCAGCATCGACGCGAATCGGGATGAAACGTTCGTTGATGAACGTGGCGATGAAGGGATCCGCGTAACTGGTGCGGTCCATTTCGCGGCACGAGTGGCACCAGGCCACCGAGATCGAGAGCAGCACCGGCTTGCGCTCGGCGCGCGCGCGGGCGAACGCGCCGCCGCTCCACGGCAGCCATGCGACATCGTTCGACAGCACTCGGAACACGGGCATCTGAATGTGGTGATTATAATGAGTGGGTGCTCGCGCTGCGATACGCCGGAGTGCTGGCGCTCACCCTCTGGGTCGGCGGTCTTCTCGTGCTGGGCGCGATCGGCGCTCCAGCGATCTTCGACGTGCTCGCCTCCAGGCAGATCCCCAACGACCGGATGCTGGCGGGCGCGATCTTCGGCGAGACGCTCCGCCGGTTCCATCTTCTCAGCTACGCCTGTGGGATCGTGCTGCTGGGCACCCTGCTCGCCCGTGCCGTCCTTGGCCCTCGGCCGTTGAATTTTGCCGTCCGGGTGGCGCTCGCCTTCCTCATGCTCGTGGCGAGCGCGTACTCCGGACTGGTCGTGTCGGGACAAATCGCGCGGGCGCAGGAAGAAATCGGCGTGGCGCCCTCGAGCCTCGCCGAGGGGGATCCGCGCCGCGTCGCCTTCGGGCGCCTGCACGCTACCTCCACCGGACTGGAACTGATCCCGGTGCTCGGGGGCCTGCTGCTGCTCTTTCGCGAGTTAAAGGATTGACCGGTATGGCGACCAGCACCAACGACGACCCCGTCGTGACCAGGATCAGGACCGCACTGGCCACGTCGAGCGATGCGACCGATGCGATGTCCCACGCGGTGGCGATCCTCAAAGAGGACCTGCCCGCCTACACCTGGGTCGGTATCTACCTGCTCGAGGGAGACGAGCTGGTGCTCGGGCCGTTCCTGGGCAAGCCGTCGCCGCACACGCGCATTCCGCTCGGCCGCGGCGTCTGCGGCGCCGCCGCCACGGCAAAGGCGACGATCGTTGTTGACGATGTCCACGCCGACCCGCGGTACCTGGCGTGCAGTATCGAGACGAAGTCGGAGATCGTCGTCCCGATCATGCACGGGTCGGAGGTCCTCGGGGAAATCGATATCGACAGCGACCGCTACGGCGCCTTCGGTCCGGACGATCGCGCCCGGCTCGAGGCGGTTGCCGCGCTGCTCGCCCCGCGCCTCGCCGACATCACCGGCAGCCGTTCGTAGAACGCCAGGAACGATATGAGCCACGTCATCACGCTGATTCCGGGCGACGGTATCGGACCGGAAGTGAGCGCAGCGGTCGTCCGCATCTTCAAGGTCGCCGGCCTGGACATCGACTGGGAACGACAGGAGGCTGGCGTCAATGCCTTCAAGCTGTACAACCAGTCGCTGCCGGTGAAGCTGCTCGACTCGATCAAACGCAACAAGGTGGCGCTGAAGGGGCCGATCACCACGCCGATCGCCGAGGGCTTCACCAGCGTCAACGTGGGACTGCGCAAGGCGCTCGATCTCTATGCCAACCTGCGCCCGGTACGCAACCTCCCCGGCGTGCCGAGCCGCTTCGCCAACGTCGATCTGATCATCGTCCGCGAGAACACCGAAGATCTGTACGCGGGGCTGGAGCACGAGATCATTCCGGGCGTGGTCGAGAGCCTGAAGATCATCACCG
>JBDTSX010000087.1:0-11403 GCA_039930925.1 Acidobacteriota bacterium
CAAGACGAACTGGTCGCTCGGCTACGACGAGAAGGGACAGCCGGTCCCGAACCCGAAGAAGGAACCTCAGCTCGATGGCGCCCTGGTGTCGCCGAACCAGGGAGGCGCCGCCAACTGGCCGCCGCCCACGTTCAGCCCGGCGACGGGCCTGTTCTACGTGAATGCGACGCGCGCATTCAGCGTCTACTACATCTACGATCCGGGTGAAAATCCGCAGGGATGGGGCGGGACTGACCGGGGCGGCTATGGAGAGTCGATGCTCCAGGCGATCGACTACAAGACGGGGAAAATCCGTTGGAGCCACAAGTGGGAAGGGGGATCGCGAGCCGGGCTGCTCAGCACGGCAGGCAATCTGCTGTTCACCGGCGGAGCGTCGAACGACTTGATCGCGCTCAACGCCACAACCGGTGATGCGCTGTGGCATGCATCGCTCAACGCCGGACTGAGCAACACGCCGATCACCTACGAGCTCGACGGCACCCAGTATGTGATCGTGGCCGCGTCGGACACCCTGTGGGCGTTCGTGATGCACGAACGGCCGGCCCGATAAGGATCACGCACTCAGTCTGCATCGCCCCTGAGCAGAGGGCGGTCCTTCGGGGCCGCCCTTTTCCTGTCCCCCAAAGCCCATCGCGCCGCGAATCGGCTCAGCGCTCGCTGTCCGCCCGTTGCCCGGCGCGCTGCTCGGCGATCCAGTGCGTGCTCACGGTGCCGAAATCCGCCTCCTGATTGCGGCGGTGCCATGAGGCGAACGCCGCGACGATCGCGCCCGCGACGGTGATACCAAGAGCGAGCCAGCCAGTACTCATAAAATCGTTCAAACCGTCTCCATTGATGAACACGAGCCACCGTCGATCCCGTTGAGCCAGGGAAATAGCGCTCTGTCCAGTGTAGCCGACGACGCGCAGCCTGCCGCAATTGTGCGGAACAGCACATCCGCGCGGGTGGGCAATGCGTGGCCATAGGATACGATACGTTGACTCGTGTGGGCCGCGTCCCGGCCAATCATTTTCGGGGTGAGCAACAGAACGGATCAAAGGAGGACGAGTCGTGGCTGCCAAGGCTGCAGTGTTGTGCCCGATCGATTTTTCCGACTCGTCGCGCGGCGCCCTCCGCTACGCGGTGGCGATTGCCCGCCACGCCGGCGGCACGCTGACCGTCCTGACCGTGCTCGATCCGCTCCTGAGCGAAGCGGCTGAAATCGAACTGGCGGCGGGGTATCTGCCCGGCGATACCGCGATCGAGATCGAGCGCTTCTATCGCGCGACCTTCCTCGAACCTCCGGAGGACCTCATGGTGCGTTTCGAGGTCGCGATGGGGAAGGCGGCCGACGAGATCCTGCGCGTCGCGCGCGAGCACGCGTTCGACCTCGTGGTCATCGCCTCGCACGGCCTGACCGGCTTCCGGAAGATGTTCTTCGGCTCGACGACCGAGCGCGTGCTGCGCGAGAGCTCCGTCCCGGTCCTGGTCAGCCCCGGCGGCGATCCCGGCCCGGTTGGCCTGGCGGATGCGCGCCGGCTGGTTCGGCGCCTCCTGGTTTCGGTCGACCTCACCCCGGCCACGTCTCTGCTGCTGGAGGCTTCGCATCGAATTGCTGCGACGCTCGGCGTCCCGCTGCTGCTCGTGCACGTGATCGAGCCGGTGCGGGCGATGCTCCCGTCGGAGAGGCTCCGGGTGCACAGTGTCGAAGGGGAGCGGCGGGCCCGGGCCGAACGTGAGATGGAGGCGCTGGTCGCAACGCTCGCCGACGTCCGCGCGGAAGGGCTGCTGGCGTATGGCGAGCCGGCGGAGGAGATTGCCAAAGTCGGACGCGATCGCGATGCCGGACTGATCGTCCTCGGCATTCATTCGTCGCTCGTCGGGCCGCACGTCGGCTCGGTGACGTATCGTGTGCTCTGCCTCGTTCACAAGCTGGTCCTCGCGCTGCCTCCGAACGCGACGCTCGGCCGCTTCCTCGACCGGTCACCGGCCGGCTGACGTGCGCGTCGTCGATGATCAGCGCGGCTGGGCCGCTTTCGCCGCCAGCACACCGGTGATCAGGTCCTGCGCCTCGGTGATGATTCGCTGCAGGTGTTCACGCCCCTTGAAGCTCTCGGCGTAGAGCTTGTAGACGTTCTCCGTGCCTGACGGCCGCGCCGCGAACCACCCGCTCGTGGTCAGGACCTTGAGCCCGCCGATCGGGGCGTTGTTGCCGGGTGCGGCGGTGAGCATGCCGGTAATCGGCTCGCCGGCAAGCTCCGAGCTGGTGATGTCCTCCGGCGCCAGCGTCCCGAGCGCGAGTTTCTGCTCGGGCGTCGCGGGCGCGTCGATCCGCTGATACACCGGCTCGCCGAGTGACGCCGTGAGGTGCCGGTAGTGTTCGCCGGGGTCCCGTCCCGTCACCGCCGTCATCTCTGCGGCGAGCAGCCCCATGATCAGGCCGTCCTTGTCGGTGGTCCAGACGGTGCCGTCGCGGCGCAGGAACGACGCGCCGGCGCTTTCTTCGCCGCCGAAGCCGAGGCCGCCATCGATCAGGCCGTCCACGAACCATTTGAAGCCGACCGGGACCTCCACCACCCGGCGTCCAAGCTGACCGCCCACACGATCGATCAGGCTGCTGCTGACCACCGTCTTGCCGACCGCTGCATGCGCGCGCCATCCCGGCCGATGCGCGAAGAGGTAGGCGATCGCGACCGCAAGATAGTGATTGGGTTCGAGCAGCCCGGCGCTCCTCGTCACCACGCCGTGCCGATCGTGGTCCGGATCCGAGGCCCACGCGACATCGAAGCGGTCCTTCATCCCGATCAACCGCTGCATCGCGTACGGAGAGGAGCAGTCCATCCGGATCTTGCCGTCCCAGTCCACGGTCATGAAACGAAACGTCGGATCGACGTCCTCGCTGACCACCGTCAGCCCCAGGCCGTAGCGTTCACCGATCGCACCCCAGTAATGAACGCCGGCTCCGCCCAGCGGATCCACGCCCAGCCGAAGAGTCGTGCCGCGCAGAGGTTCGAGATCAACGACATTGGGCAGATCGCTCACGTACGCGTCCAGATAGTTGTGGCGGTGCGTGGTCGAGGCCGCGCGGGCGCGTTCGAAGGGCATCCGCTTGACCCCGTCGAGCTGTGCGGCAAGAAACGCATTGGCGCGATCTTCGATCCAGCGCGTCGCACCGGTATCGGCCGGACCGCCGTGCGGCGGGTTGTACTTGAAGCCGCCGTCTTCGGGCGGATTGTGCGACGGAGTGATCACGATGCCGTCGGCGAGACCGGTGGTGCGGCCGCGGTTATAGGTGAGGATCTCGTGCGAGACAACCGGCGTCGGGGTGTAGCCGGATCGATCGTCAATCATTACCTCGACGCCGTTTGCCGCCAGGACCTCGAGCGCGCTCGCGAAGGCGGACTCCGACAGCGCGTGCGTGTCGATGCCGAGAAACACCGGGCCCTCGGTCTTCTGCTGCTGTCTGAACAGACAGATCGCCTGGGTGATGGCCAGGATGTGGGCTTCGGTGAAGGCGGTATTGAGTGAGGAGCCGCGATGTCCCGAGGTGCCGAACGCCACGCGTTCCTCGCGCACCGCGGGATCCGGATGCCGCGTGTAGTACGCGGTCATCAATCGCGGCACGTTCACCAGCATCGACGGATCGGCGGGCTTCCCCGCCCGTTCACTCACGCGCATGTTCACATCCTCCGCCTGTTTGTCGTCGTGCCCGATCCAGTGGCCAGACTATATCCCGCCGCATCCGGCATCGGCCGGACGATTCCGGCAGTGTCCGGCTTCATCCGGGCCGTGTTCGCACTGTGCGACGCTGCATCGCCCGTTCGTCGTGACGCTGGACTAGCCGGTGTGCCCCGAAGCGTCGGACTCGAGCAGCCGGGCAACGGACCGCGCCATCATCAGTTCTTCGTCCGTGCGGATCACGCGTACCGTCACGCGCGCAGCGATGGTGGAAATGACCGGCGCATTGTCCGTGTTGCGCGCCTCGTCCAGCTCCACGCCGAGGAACCCCAGGCCGTCGCAGATGCGGCGGCGAATCGAGGGGCAATGTTCCCCGATGCCGCCGGAGAACACGATGGTGTCGAGGCCCCCGAGCGCAGCCGCAAACGCGCCCATCCATTTTTTAGTCTGATAGCAGAACAGCATGATCGCTTCGGCCGCGCGCGTGTCGGTGTTCTCCAACGCGAGCAGGTCGCGCATGTCCGAGCTGGTTTCCGAGATGCCGGCGAGTCCTGATTCGTGGTTGACCATCCGGTGGAACTCGGCGGCGGTCAGGTGTTCGTGCTGCTCGAGGTACCAGACGAGGCCCGGATCGAGGTCGCCTGAGCGGGTGGACATCGGCAGCCCGGCGGCCGGCGTGAAGCCCATGCTGGTGTCGATGCTGCGCCCGTCCCGTACGGCGGCGAGGCTGGCGCCATTTCCGAGGTGCGCGAGAATCACTCGCGCCTGCGCCGCGCCCGGCGGGCCCAACCGCGCCAGCTCCTCGGTCAGGTAGCTGTAAGACAGGCCGTGAAAGCCGTAGCGCTCGATCCCCTGCGCGTCGTAGCGGCGAGGGATCGCCAGCATCCGCGCGACCCGCGGCATGTGGCGATGAAACGCCGTGTCGAAGCACGCAAACTGCGGCACCTCGGGGCAGCGCCGGCCGAGCTCCTCGATCAGCTGGATCTCCGCCGGCAGGTGCTCCGGTGCGTACGCGCTGAGCGTCCGCAGCTCGTCGAGGAGGGACGGCGTGATCCGCTGTGGCTCGCTGTACCTGGGGCCGCCATGGACCACCCGGTGCGCGGCGGCGGCAATCGCCGGCAGCAGATCCTGCTCGTCGAGCCAGGCGGTGAGGGCCTGCAGTGCGCCCATGTGGTCCGCGGCCGCGACCGGCTGCTGCTCTTCGGCGCCCCCCGCTCGGGCCCTGGTGAAAAGCGGAGACGAGAGCCCGATGCGCTCGATCCGGCCGGCGACGAGCGGCGCCGCCGGGTCGAGCGCGTAGGTCGCGAACTTGAGGCTGGAGGAACCGCCGTTGATGGTGAGGAGGCAGCGGGGCTCGGGCGGCCGCTCCGCAGGCCGGGCCGGTGCCGCGCGCGTCATCTCCAGCCCCCGTGCATCTGGGGCTATTCTCTCCGGGAACTGCCGCGAGGGCAACGTGCGGTCTTGGGGTTGGCCACTGAACGGCGTGGCCCGCGAGTGCCGGCCGGCACCCGCGGTTCGGTGCAGAGCGCTATTCGACGAAGTCCGGTTCGATGACCCAGGACGCCCGCGTGCTCTCCGTGGAAGGGCGCAGGACCTGGCGCGGCGGCGCCTCCAGAAAGTCGGTGAGCGCCTGCTGGTCGATCGGCTTCACCATGTGCTCGTCGAATCCGCAGCTCAAGGCATGGCTGCGATCCTTCACCCCGCCATAACCGGTGACCGCGACGAGCGACACGTGTGCGTGCGCCTTGTCGCTGCGGATCCGCTCCGCAAGATCGTAGCCGCTCATGCCCGGAAGGCCGATGTCGATCAGCATCACGTCGGGATGGAACTCGGCGGCCGCCACCAGGGCGGCGTCGCCGTCGAGCGCGACGCGCACGTCGTGCGAGCGCGCGCGGAGGAGCAGCGCCAGCATCTCCGCCGCATCCGACCGGTCCTCGACCACGAGGATCTTGCGGGCGGCGAAGCACGGTGCGGTGTGGCACGGGGTATCGACCGCGGCCGGACCGGCGGACCGGGGCAGCGTCAGCGTGAACTCGGTGCCGAAGCCGGGCCCCTCACTGCGCACGACGATGGATCCGCCGTGCATCTCCATCAGCCGATGCGCGACGGTGAGACCGATGCCGAGTCCTCCCTCCGCGCGATCGAGCGTGCGGCTGCCCTGGATGAACATGTCGAAGACGTACGGCACGAGCGTCGCCGCGATGCCGCGGCCGTTGTCGGTGACGGTGATGGTCGCGGTATCGTCGGCGCCGGCGACACGCAGGCCGATCTCGCCTCCGCGCGGCGTGAACTTCGCGGCATTGGCGAGGAGGTTGACGATGACCTGCTCGAGCCGCGCCGGGTCCGCGCAGACGAGCACCGGATCCGGCGGCGTCGAGACCGTCAGCCGGTGCTGGCGCCTGTCGATCTGCGGCGTGGCGCACTCGACCGCACGGGCCGCGATCGCGGCAACGTCGACGGTCACGGTCTGCAGGGTGATCACGCCCCGGGTGATGCGCGAGACGTCGAGCAGGTCGTCGACGATGCGGGTCAGGTTCGAGACCTGCCGTTCGATGACGCCCTGGACTTTCGCGGTGAGGGCGCTGCCTCCCTCGCTCAGGCCGAGCAGCTGCGCCGCGGTGCGAATCGGCGCGAGCGGGTTGCGCAGCTCGTGCGCGAGCATGGCCAGGAACTCGTCCCGTCGGCGGTCGGATTCCACCGCCGAATCCGACGCATGCTGACGCTCGATCGCGATCGCCGCCGCCAGCACGAACAGTTCGACCGCATCGCGCTCGCTCGGTGTGACGTCCCGCCGTTCACGGAAGTAGAGGCCGATCGCACCGAGCAGGCGCTTGGATGACGCCACGATCGGCATCGCCCAGGCGGCGCACAGCCCCGGGGTGATCCGCGCGTCGCCGACGTCGGACCATTCGGGCGCGTTCCCGATATCCTCGGTCTGCACCGGCCGACGCCGCCAGGCGGCGACGGCGCACGTGCCGGCATGCGGCCCGAGCTCCACGGCCTCGAGCGTCTTCTTGAAGAGCGCCGGGAGCGCCGGCGAGCCGACGTGGGACAGGCGAAGCCCGTCAGGACCGAGCAGCATGACGGTCGCGATCGCCCCGCCACCCGCGTGCGCTTCGATGATCCCGCTGATCGTATCGACGATGGTGGCGAGCGGCGCCCCCTCCGCGATCATCGCGAGGATGCGGCTCTGGCCCGCGAGCAGGGTCTCACGGGCGCGATCATCCGACGCGTCGTGAATGACCAGGAGCCTGGCGTCCACGCTGCCGTCGGAGCGCCGGAGCGGCACGATGTTGATGCTGACGCGGAGCGCGCCGGCGGCTTCCCTCTGGATGATCGCGGGGCGGGTGGCACCCGGTTCGACGAGCACGGGGCTCTCGGCGAGCGGGCTCTCCTCGGCCGGAAGGGGCGTGCCGTCCGGCCCGACGAATCGCAGCACGTCATGGATGCCCCGCTCGACGCCGGGGCGCTGCCCCCACAAGGCGACCGCCTGTGGATTGCTCTTGATGATGCGTCCCGACGGCGCTTCGCAGATGCACGCTGGTAGTGGCAGTACATTGAGGAGCGAATCGTCCAGCCATTGCACAGGGGACACGTCTGGCATAGTGGCGCACACTGTACACGTGACCGACTCGGCCTAACTGTCTCGTATTGAACACTGACGTGTGGCGAGCCATTGCATCGATTCCACGCGCTCAGGGCCCGCTGTGCAACATTGGACAGCGAAGGTGCCGCCGTGCCGGGTACGGTGACCGATATATGCCTGACAACAATCCCGCGGCGAACGAGCGGAGCGTGCGGATCGCCCTGATGATGCAGCAGTACAGTTGGGCGAAGCAGCGCCGGTTGATGAAGGCGGCGATGACGGTGTGGAGACGGAAGACAACCCGCGAGAAGGCGTCCCGCCGGGCGTCCCGGCCCGACCGGGTTCATTGAGCCGGCGTGCGCGGAGCCTGCCAGGGCCCCGCGCACACCGGTCCGGATCAGCGGCCGGCCGGAGGGGTCGACGTATTGATCGGTGCGCGTCTCTGTAGCGCCTGCACCAGGCGCTGACCTGACGCCGGGGCGGCCGTGCCGGCGCCGGTCACGATTTCCCGCGCCGTGAGCGGGGTTCCATACACCTGCGCGGTCGCGTCATTGTCCGGCCGCAGCGACGTGCCCTCCACCGATGCCCCGGCGAAGAGACCGCGCGAGCGCGAGTAGCTGAGAATTTCCGCCCGCATCGACGCGTCGGTCGCCGCGGCCAGGTCGCGCCCCTTCGGGCCGGCCGCCGCGGAGACGCCGGCGCCGAGCTTCACCTTGCTTCGCAGTAGCGCGTCCACACCACGGGTGTTCATCACCAGCAGGACGAGATCGGTGGCGGCGGCGCCGAGCTGCAGGCCGAAGCTGCCCCCTTCGAGTGCGTACATCGCGGGCGCGCCCCACGCGCCATCGAAGGCCTTGCCGGTGCGGCACACCAGGGCGCCTCGGCCGTAGCTCCCGCCAATACCGATCGCCACCTTGGTCATCGACGGAATCACGATCACGCACTCGGCGCGTTCGAGGAGTTGCTGCGGAATGCTGTCCGGCAGGCCGAGAATTTCCTCCATCACCAGGCCGGCGTTCTCGAGGCGCTCCTGTTCCTTGTTGGCGGCGCCGAGTGAAGCGGCGCTCAGGAGAACGCAGAGCACGAGGGAAGCGGGTCGAAACATCGATCACCTTTCAGGAGCCGCTTCCCACCGATTGCGGCGCAACGGCGGGGGAGGCTCATCAGTTGCGGCATTGTACCGCACGCGACACAATGCGTGAGACGTGTCGCTGCGTCGTACGGCCAGCCTAGAAACTGGTGCGATCGCCGCAGGTGTCCTGTCCACTGCCGCCGCGCGTGTCCTGGCAGCCGTCGTGCAAGGCCGATGGGATGTTCGGCTTCTTTTCCTCGCGTCTGGGTTGTGCAGGTTCCCTGCTGGTCTCGGTGATCGGGACGATCGTGTTGATCCTCCTGATGCGCGGGTGCAGCGGTCCGGTCGGGTATTGAGTGGCACTCGGGCCGTTGTCAACGTCACGCGTGTCGCCCGGTGATGCGTGCCCGTATGACCAGTGGCATCCGCGCGACGCGTCGTTTCCGGGTGCCCCGTGGCGTCCGCCTTCAGGCGGACCAGCCACCGCGACGGACCTTCCGCATTTTACGGAGCGGCCATGATCGATGTGATGCAGGATCCGCACGCCAGCGAACCGGTGCTGCGAATGGGGCCGGTGGCGGGGGCGCGTCTGGCCGTCATCCTGGTCCATGGCCGCGGCGCTTCCGCGCAGGACATCCTCGGCCTGGCTCGCGAATTCCGCACCACCGATGTGGCGTACCTCGCGCCGCAGGCGGCGCGGAACTCCTGGTATCCCAATTCGTTTCTGGCGCCGATTGCGCGCAATCAACCCGGGATCAGCTCCGCGCTGAACGTGCTGTCCGGCCTGGTCGGCCTGCTCGAGACGGAGGGCACGCCGGCTGACCGCGTGATCGTGCTCGGCTTTTCGCAGGGCGCATGTCTGACGCTCGAGTTCGCCGCGCGACACCCGCGCCGCTATGCCGGTATCGTGGGGCTGAGCGGCGGGCTGATCGGGCCGCCCGGCACGCCGCGCGCGTATCCCGGCGCGCTCGACGGCACGCCGGTGTTCCTCGGGTGCAGCGACGTGGACGCGCACATTCCCGTCGACCGCGTGCGGGAATCGGCGCAGGTGTTCCGCGCGATGGGCGCCGTCGTCGACGAGCGAATCTATCCGCGCATGGGGCACACGGTGAACCAGGACGAGATCGACGCGGTGCGCGCCCTGCTGGTGGCGCCGCTCGAGTGAGCCTATGAGCCATCCAATTCTCGGACTCCATCACGTCACCGCGACGGTGGATGACGCGCAGCCGGACCTCGACTTCGCCAGCGGCGCACTCGGCCTCCGCCTGCTCAAGAAGACGGTCAACTTCGACAACCATCACGTCTATCACTTCTACTACGGCGACGAGCGCGGCACGCCGGGCACGATCTGGACCACGTTTCCGTATCACGGCCGCGGCGTCCAGCCGGGCGTCAAGGGGGCGGGGCAGATTGTCGTCACGTCCTTCTCGGTGCCCGCCGGTTCGTTGGCATTCTGGACCTCGCGGCTGCGAGCGAGCGGGACGACGGTGGGGGAAGTCGAGCGGCGGTTCGGCGAGGAATCGATCGAGGCGGTCGATCCCTCAGGCCTGGTCATCTCACTGGTTGCGGGGACGCGCGATGCGCGGACGGGATGGACCGGCGGTGGCGTGGCCCCGGCGCAGGCCGTGCGCGGACTCCACAGCGTCACGCTGCTGGTCCGGTCGCCCCGCGCGACGGCGGATTTCCTCGCCGACCTGCTCGGGTTCGAGATCACCGACGAGAGCGACGATCGGATCCGCGTCGGTGTGCACGGCGGCGGGCCGGGCAGGACGTTCGAGATCGTGCGCGGAGCGGATGCCGCCCCGGCGAAGAACGGGCTCGGCACCGTCCATCATGTCGCCCTGGCGATCGCCGAGGCCGGCGAGCAGGCACGACTGCGCCAGGAGCTCCTGGATCGCGATCACCGGGTCACCGAGGTGCTCGATCGGCAGTACTTTCAGTCGATCTACTTTCGTGAACCGGGTGGGGTGCTGCTCGAAGTGGCGACGGTGCAGCCCGGGTTTACCGTCGACGAACCCCTTGACGCGCTCGGCCGTGGGTTGAAGCTGCCGCCCTGGGAAGAACCGAATCGATCCGCGATCGAGGCCGGGCTGCCGCCGATCGTGCCGCCGGGCTCCAGTGTCTCACCCAACACGTGAGCGCTGCATCGGCCGTCGTTCAGGCTGCGACGGGGTTCGTGACATCCGCGAGCGTGTGGAATATCATGACCGCACTATCGAGACTGGGATCAGCCTGATGCTTCGTCGCGCCGCGATCATTGCCATCTTCGCCCTCGCCCTGGCCGCATCCGCCGGCGCGGAACAGAAGCTGCAAGTGGCGCCGCTCCCGCGTGACGGCCATGTGCTCGTCTCCTTCAAGCTCGGCGAAGTGTTCACCGAAGAGCTGCAGGCCGCGGTCCACAGCGGCCTGACGGTCAGCTTCGTCTACAAAGTTGACCTGATGCGCGGCTCAGCGGTCTGGTTCGACCGGACCATCGCCTCAGCGGTCGTCACCGCCACGGTGCGCTTCGACAACCTCACCCGCCGTTATCACGTCACCCGCACGCTCGACGGCCGCATCGAACGCGCCGAGACCAGCGAACGCGAGGATGTCGTCCGCGAGTGGCTGACCGCCGATTTCGACCGGCTGCCCCTGTTTCCCAACGTCAAGCTCGAAACCAACGGCGAGTATTACGTCCGCGTCCGGGCGCACACGACGCCCCGGGATGCGACGTTTCTCTGGCCGTGGAACGGTCACGACGTGATGACGCTGGCCAAATTCACCTTCATCCAGTAGCCGGCATGAGGCGGCCGCGCGCACCAGGCGCGGGCTGCGGCGCTGGCCTTCGCCGACTCGTGCTTGGCAGCAAGCCCACGGTTCAGTTACACTGAATCTCCCCGACATGTCCAAACGACTGTCCTTCATTTGTCTCCTGCTGTCGCTCGCCACCGTCGCGACCCGGGCGCAGCAGCTCAGTGTGCTTGCGCCGGTCGGGATGTTTCCGCCGCTCGAGACCTACCTCGAGTCGCTGCGTCAGCAGGCCGGCATCCCCGGGATGTCGGTGGCGGTCGTCCAGGACGGCGAGATCGTATGGGAGCGCGGCCTCGGC
>JBDTSX010000088.1:0-11365 GCA_039930925.1 Acidobacteriota bacterium
GCTTCACCGCGGAGAAGCGCGGCAGCAACTACCAGACGCCCGGCGCCGTCACCTTCCGCATCAACAACGGCGACGCGGGGGACGAGGACTCCATCAACGACGGCAATCGCGTCGCGGTCAACTTCAGCGACGAGCGCTGGTACTTCTGGAAGCTGACGTGGCGGAACGGCTTCGCCGCGCTCGAAGTGCGCGAGGACGGCCCGACCGGCAACCGGATTTACGAGTCGTCCGTCGGCACCAACGGTCACGCGTACCGCCCGATACCGCACCTCATTTACCTGGGGTCGCCGCTCGGCCGGAACGGCGCGATCGACGCCAGCATCGCGGGCGCGACCTATAAAAACGTCTGGGTTTCTGGACGCCCTCGGCCGACGTTCCCGAGCCTCCTCCCGCAGCGGTAGGCGCGGGATCCTCTCCCCGAGCTCGCGGCGCGGGGCCAGGGCAGAGGGCATTCGGGGCGCAACCCCTTTGCCTTCTGCCCTTTACGTTTGGCGCATGCCGTTTTTCCCTTTGTCCTTTGTCCCTCTCCCGCGATACCATGGGAGGCACAGAGAATGGCCACGAATACCTTCCGCCCGCAGTACCTTGCCCGAGCGGCCGCTGGCGTGCCGCGCGACCTCGTCAACACCTTCATCAGCGCCAAGCTGCACGCCATCCGCCCGACCGTCCTCATCTACAACTGCACCTGGGTCTGCGACGCGAAGTGCACGATGTGCAGCAACTGGAAGTGGGGCGATCGCAAGTCGGACATGACCCTCGCGCAGCTCGAGCCGGTGTTCACGAGCCCGTTCTGGGGCGCCGTCGAGAATCTCAACATCTCGGGGGGCGAGCCGACCACCCGCAACGATCTCCCCGAGATGGTGGAGATGTTCCATCGCCATCTGCCGCGGATGCGCAAGATCGGCATCAACACCACCGGGCTGACGCCGAAGCGCGCCATCCCGATGCTCACGCGCATCGTCGAGTTCTGCGCCAAGAATGGGATCCTGATCAGCATTCGGGTCTCGCTCGACGGCATCGGTGATGTGCACGACCAGGTGCGCGCCGTCAAAAAAGGGTTCGACAAAGCAAGCCAGACCATCGAAGCGATGCAGGCACTGTCGAAGACGCACGACAATTTCTCGTTCGGCATCGCCTCGACGATCTTCGCCACCAACCTGACCGACGCCGAGAACATCCTGGCGTGGTCGCGCCAGAAGGGCATCGACGTCGTGTTCAACATGCTGCGTTTCACCGACGCCATGCTGCACAACAAGGAGCTCGAAGAGACGATCGGCTTCAAGGCGCGTGAAGAGGAGTTCATGCGCAAGTTCTTCATCGATCGCGTCCAGGAAGAATCGGTGCTGAGTGGCCAGGCGTTCCTCTACCTGCACTACGCCGACATGATCGCCAATGGCTACCAGCGGACGATGCCGTGCCCGTTCCAGAGCCAGGGCCTGCTGCTGAATCCGAACGGCGACCTGCATTACTGCGAGAACTCGGAGAAGCTCGGGAACGTCCTCGACGCCGGCGCCGACACGCTGTACTACAAGGCGGAGAATCTGCTCCACCGCGAGCACCTCAAGAACAAGGTGTGCCCCACCTGCTTGAGCCCGTGCCAGGTCAACGTCGGCGCGATGAAGCAGTTCGTGCCCTACGCGAAGTTCCTGAAGCGCGCCTACACGGTGAAGCACGACCCCGGCCGGCATCTGGACACGCTGCCGGCGGTGGAACAGGTTCGATGAGCGAGCGATCGGTCGGGTAGCTTGAGCTGGTCCCGGCTGCTGCGGCTCGGCGTCGCGATCTCGCTGACCGCCTTCGTCATCTACAACGCTCACCCCTCGGACGTCCTGCGCGCGACCACGGCGGCGGATCCGCGCTGGCTGCTCGCGGCGGTGGCGCTGGTCCTGGTCGATCGCACGCTGATGGCGCTCCGCTGGATCGACCTCCTCAGCGCGCTCACTCCCGGATCGCGTCCCCGCTTTTCCATCGTCCTCCGGATTTTCTTCGTCAGCTCGTTCGTCAGCAATTTCGTGCCCAGCGTCGCCGCCGACATGTATCGTGCGTACGCGCTGGCGCGGCACGACGTGCGGCTGGCGGAGTCCACCGCGTCGGTGCTGATGGATCGGATGCTCGGTGTGCTCTCGATGGTGATCGTCGGGTTGTGTGCGCTGCCCATGGCCCGCGACCTCGCCGTGCAGCGCGGGTTGATCGCCGGCCTGGCGATCGCGTCGGCCGCCTGCGCCGCCGGGGCGGTGATGGTGTTCAGCGAATCCGCGGCCGGCGCGGCGATGCGGATCGTGGCGATGGCGCCCTCCGCGGCTTTGCGTAGAATGGCTGCGGCGCTGACGGAAGCGGTACGCCGATACGCGCGCCATCACGCCGAGCTCGTGCGCGTGCTGGTCATGTCCGTGCTGGTTCAGGCGATCCGCGTGCTCCAGGCCTGGTGCCTCGGCGAGGCGCTCGGAATCCAGCTGCCGCTGGTGCTGTACTTCGCGTTCGTGCCGGTGATTCTCCTGATCATGCAGCTGCCGGTCACCATCAACGGGCTCGGGACGACGCAGGCGGCATTCGCCGGCTTCTTCGCCGGGTCCGGCGCACCGGCGGCGCCGGTGGTCGCCTTGTCAGTCTTGTTCCTGGTGCTCGGCGTGGTCGGCAGCCTGCCGGGTGGACTGCTGTACGCGCTCGGGCCGGCACCCGAGCTGCCGGGCGCACCCGTTCCATGACGCTCGCGCGTCACGCGGCGCTGGCTCTCTTCTCTCTCGCCCTTGCATCATCGGCATGGGCGCTCGGCAACGGCCCCGCCGGCTGGCTGTATCTCCTCTGCTACGCATGCGCGGCGGTGCCGGGACTTCCGCTCGGCTGGGCGTTGTTCGGACGGGACCACGCCGGCGGCTGGATTGCGGGCGTGCTGCTCGGATATGCCCTGACCGCGATCGCGATCTGGGCGCCAATCGCCGCGCACGTGGCATCGGCGCCGGCGTTCGTCCTCGCGTGGGGGACCGTGTCGGCGATCACGTGGTCGGCCATGTGGAGTTCGTCAAAGGTCCGGCTGACGCCGGACACTACAGATTCCGTCCGGCTGAAGCCGGACGCTACCGAGTCCGTCCGGCTGAAACCGGGTGCTACCGAAGCGGCGGCGCTCATTGCACTCCCGCCGTGGACACCGGCGGCGTCCACCTCGCTGCTGCTGGTGCTCCTCGTCACGCTGGCGATCGCGGCGCCTCCGCTGGCCAATGTCGGGCGGAGCGACGCGGCAGGCAATCGCTACTACCGCGCGTACTTCACCGCGGACTTCGTGTGGCACACCGCACTCACGGCGGAGCTCGCGAAATACTCGATGCCGCCGCGCAACCCCTACCTCGCCCATCGTCCGATTCACTACTACTGGACCTACTACCTGTTTCCCGCGGCCGTGTCGCAGTCCGGTCCGCCGCCGCTGCGGGACGTCGAACGCTGCCTCAAGCTCAACGCGCTGATGACCGGGCTGCTGCTGATGTCCGCCGTCTTCCTCGCCGCCTGGGCCGCGGTCGGCCGCGCGATGCCGGTCGGCGTCGCGACAACGCTCGCGCTCGTGGCGTCGAGCGCCGAGGGCCTGTACGAGACGTGGAAGCTGTGGTCGGCGGGACGCGCGTTGTCGACGCTCCGCGAGTGGAACATCGATGCCGTGACCGCCTGGCCACCCTTCGGGGGGCATCGGATCGACGGGCTGCAGCGCTGCCTCTGGTACGTGCCGCAGCACTCGATGGCCTACGCGCTCGGGCTGATGGCGATTGCCGCCGTGGCCTCGGCCGGCAGTACCGCCACGATGACGGCCATTGTCCTCACCGGCATCGCGCTGGGCTGCTCCGTGGCATTCAATCCTCTCGTCGGCGGGATCTTCGCGCTCGCATATGGCATCGCCGTCACGGTCGACGCGCTGCGCCGGCCGAACCCGATCCAGGCGGTTGCCCGCCATGCGGCGGCGATCCTGCCGGTCATCGTCGCGCTCGGCTGGTGCTACGCGGGACAGATGACCGAAGGGGCTGGCAACGCACTGCAATTCGGGTTGCTCGGCGCATCGCGCCAGTCCCCGGTTGCCACCCTTCTGCTCTCGCTCGGCCCGATTCTTCTCGCTGGACTCGCCGGGCTGTGGGCCTCGCGCGCGGTGCCGCTCACGAGGATGGTGCCCGCGTTGACGTTGTTGCTGCTCGCCCTCTTCCTGATGTACTTCGTGCGGCTCTCGGTCGATACTGCATGGGTCGCCTTCCGCGCCGGGCAACTCACCATCATCGCGCTGGCCGTGCTGGCCGCGAGGTTCATCGCCCTGGGCGCAGAGAGCCGCCTGAAAGGATCGATCGTCGCGGCGGTCGTCCTTCTCTGCCTGGCCGCCGGCCTGCCGACCACTGTCATCGACGAATACAATGCGCGCGACATCCACAACCTCGCGATCGGCCCGGGCTTCCCCTGGACCATCGTGATTTCTCCGCAGCAGCAGCGCGCCTTTGCCTGGATCCGGCAGAACACGGCCGCTGATGCCGTGGTGCAGATGGAGCCGAACATCCGTGGCCGCTCCACCTGGAGCCTGATCCCGAGCTTCGCGCAGCGGCGCATGTCCGCGGGGCTGCCGATCTCCCTGATGGACGTTCCCGAATTCCACGAGCGCTCCGACCGCGTGCGCGCGATGTATCAGACCGCCAGCGCCGCCGAGGCCCTGCAGATCGCGCGGGCGCTGCGCATCGACTACGTCTACCTGGACGACGTGGAGCGCGCCGCGTATCCGGGCGCGGCGAAGTTCGACATCAGCCCCGAGCAGTTCGAGCGCGTGTTCGATGATTCGGGAGTCAGCATTTACCGAGTGCGGTGAGCACGGGATATGACCGGCGTGCTTCCGCCTGAAGGCGGAAGCCACGAGCCGTCATAAACAATGGAGCTTCCCGGATTGACGTGGCTTCGTAGATTGACGTGGCTCCTTGGAATGAGCGGTGGCTTCCTAGATTGATTTGCGGTGGCTTCTTAGACATTCCTGTGGCTTCCGCTTTCAGGCGGAAGAAGGGTGGCGGCTTCTTAGATACTCCTGTGGCTTCCGCCTTCAGGCGGAAGAACGGCCTGACGCATCACCCGTTCCGATACCTAAAAAACGTTCGCACGCCGATGAACCAGTCGCGCGCGCCGATCTTCTTACCCTCTTCGCGGCTGCGGGGCGCGTAGCGGATCGGCACCTCGACGATCCGGCGGCCCCGCGCGACCATCTTCGCCGTGATCTCGTGATCCAGTTCGAAGCCGCTCGTCTCGAGGTTCGCGGACGCGATGTCGGGGGTACGAAACAGCTTCAGGGCGGTCACGGTGTCGGTCAGGTACTGCCCCGTGAAGACCAGCGCCGCCAGGCTCAGGCTCCGTCCGCCCAAGTAGGCGGCCAACGACTGATTCGCATGGCGCCCGCGGCCCAGATACCGGCTGCCGTACACCACGTCCCCCTTGCCGGCGGTGAGCGCGCGAAGCATCGGGAGGTAGTCCTGGGGGTCGTACTCCAGGTCGGCATCCTGAATGATCAGAAACTCCCCCGTCGCCATCTCGATCCCGGCGCGGACGGCCCCGCCCTTGCCCACGTTTCTCGGCATCCGCTTCAGCACGACCCCGTCGACACTCGCGACAATGTCCGCGGTCCGATCGCCGGAGCAGTCGTCAACGACGATGATCTGCTTGTCGAATCCCACCGACTGGAGATCGACCGCCTTGATCTGGTCGAGGAGCGTCGCAATGAAGCGTGCTTCGTTGTAGGCCGGAATGACAATCGACAGAGTGGGCATACGTTCGGGACTCGGGGTTCGGGACTCGGGGTTCGGGGCTCGGGCTTCGGGGCTCGGGACTCGGGGCTCTGGCTTCGGGGTGCCGGCCGGGGGCCGACCTCAGCCGGATCGAGACAAATAGTCCTCGACCAGCGTCAACTCCTCCGGCGTGTTGACCCCCACCGCCTCCATCGGATCTTCGCACGCGAAGGTCTGCACCGGCTCGGTGCGCGCGATCCACGGGATGAACGGCAGAAAATTCCGCTCACCAGTGGTGTGCCCGATCTCGACCTCGGTCGCATAGGCCGGCAGATGGCGGCGGAAGGCGTCCGCCGATAGCGCGAAGAGTCCCATGTCGCTCTCGCCGGCGGCGGGCATCGCGTCGCCTTCGCGCCGGTGCAGCACGCGAGTGATGCGCCCGAAGGCGTCGCGCTCCAGGTGAATGTACGGCCGCTCGCGGATGACCGTCGGCATCACCAGCGCCGGATGCGCTTCCGCCGGCGTGAGCGCGGCGAGTCGCTCGATCGTCCTGGCGTGCACGGCCACCTGATCGCACCACGTGATCCAGACGCTCGAGGGTTGCTCGCGATCGGCGGCCGGCAGGGCCAGCAGGATCGCATCCAGCATGCCGGTCGGCGCCGGCTGCACGACGCACTCGATCCGTCGGGCATCGCGATGCGCTCGCGCGTGGCGCTCGACCTCGCCGGCGAACGCCGGATGGGTGACCACCACAATCCGGTCCGCGACCCCGCGATACAAGTCGAGAATGCGATCGAGCATCGGTACGCCGGCGACCGGCACCAGGACCTTGGGCAGCGCCGAGCCAAGACGAGAGCCGAGGCCGGCGGCGGGGATGACCAGCAATCGCGGCATGCGTCAGCGCGAGGAATGGACGGAATCAGTCGGACGTGGGTCCGCCGCGTCGACACCTTCAGCGCCCCCATGAGCCGGATCGAACGGCGGGGTCGCCGCCGAGACAGCCGCGCCGTCTTGTACCGGACGCACCGCCGCGAACCGGCGCCAGACGATCGTGGCGAGCGCCTGTATCCCCTGGAGCGGACTCGTCCGCTTGACACGTTCGGGCGAGAGCGGGAAGAACTGTACCGGCACCTCGAGCAGTTCGGCCTTCCGTCGAAGGAGCGTCGAGAGCAGCCAGTGGTTCGCGTTCTTGTCGGTGAGATCGATTGCCGGATCGAACGCGTCGGCGGCCCGCACGGCGCGCACCGCGGAAAGCGTGTCGGAGACATACCGGCCGTAGAGCAGCAGGTAGGCCAGGCTCAGGACGTGGCTGCCGGCATAACTGATCGCGCCGAGCAGCACGTTGGTGCGGTAGCGCAGGCGGTACGACTCTTCGATGTCGCGGACCGAGAGGCGACGGCTGCCCCACACCGCGTCGAGGCGGCCGACCGCCAGGTGCGAGGCGAGGCCGACGAGATCTTCTCCGCGATACATCCCGGACGACTCGAACAACACCACGTAATCGAACGCGCCGCCCCGCGCCGCCTGCGCAAAGCTCGGGTCGCCCCCGGGCAGCGCCGTCACCGCGAACGGCAGCCGGCTCGTGAACCGCCCATCGAGGACGTCGGCTCCGCCGTAGAAGACCGTCACGTCCAGCGGCAGCTGCTCGATGCCGCCGCGAACCATTTCAAGCAGCGTCTGCGTCACCTTGTTGATCGAGCCCGCGTCGTGCAGCAGCACCGCCACCCGCTTGCGGCGATCGCGGCCGATGATCGATTCGATGAACGGGGCCAGGACGCGCGCGGCATCATGCCGTCCGGTCACGCCCTCCTCGTAGTTGCCGATCCTGACCAGCCGCGGATCCTCGAGCGACTCCAGCGGGCCGAGCGGCACGTACGGGGTGCCCCCATCGTCGCGCCCCGGATCGTTCAGCAGGTAGTGGGTGATCAGGCACGGCGTGGGGGTCGCATACCGTCCCTTTTCCTTCAGGTAGTAGACCGCCCGTTCGATGATGTCCACCGCATTGCTGCCGGTGATTTCCGCGTCGGCCTGGATGTTCGTAATGAGGAGCTTGATCGCCGACAGGTTGCCGGCCACCAACGCGCTGAGGCCCGGTGTCAGGTACGACGGAAACAGGCTGGAGTGCTGGGTGCCGGGAGCGTAGATAATCAGGTCCGCCGCCGCCAGGGTAGCCGCCAGCCGCGGATTGAGGGCCGGAGTCACTTCGCGCGCGCGCAGCATCTCCTCCGCCCGCGACGGCATCGCGCGGATCGCGGCCCGGTCGGTCTCCGGGATCGGCTGCGCGACGAGAAAGATGTCGCGGATCCGGTTCGGGCGGGTCGCGTCGACAATCTGTTCCTCGCTGCTGAGGAGCGCGCCGTCGGCGTCGAGCCCGACCAGCCAGGCGTTGGTGCCGTCGGTGACGTTCTCAATCAGTCCCTGGGGCAGCCCGAGGAGCGCGGCGTAGTCGTCCACCGTCCCATTGAAGTCCCGCGAGCGCTCGAGGTACATCCCGGCGAACACCAGGTTGCCGAGGCTGCAATCGGAGAAGTTGAATGGCCCGGACGCGCCGGACCTCAGCGCCGGACTCGCGTCCAGTTCTCCCGCGAAGCGCGACAGTGAACCCGCGACGCGCGCACGCACCGCGGGCTCGAGCCGGTCGACCAGTGGACCGACGGCGTCGAATCCGCCAGAAGGGCTCCCGGCGATGGCGGCAAACGCCCGCCGCGCGTCAGCCTCGGTCGTCCCCACCGGTAACCGGAGATCCAGGATCTCGATGAGCGCCGGATTGCACGAATGGAGCTCCGCCGCCAGGCGTGACGCGTTCTTTCGGAAGTCCGACGGCCCCAGGCAGTCGCCCAGGAAGCGCCGCACTTCTCCGGTTGACGCGCCGTCGTCGTATCCATTGATCGCGATCGTCAGGGCGATCGAAGGGTTGATGACGAGCTGATGGGTCAGAACGCCCGAACCGCGTCCCCCGGAAAAGAGCACGACCCTGAGCTGCCGAGCCGCACGGCGGCGGGGTCCGGGACTCGGTGAGGGCACGCGGTAATTATGTCACTCTTCGATTGCCGGTCGGCGAAGGCAAGACGCCGACTGCCGCTCGGCCGGAAGCACTGGCACGAAGCATTTCGATACGAGAGTGTCCACTCACTGGCCGGTCTCAATTCGATTTGGAGTGGGTGCTGGCAAGATCACCATGGTGCGTCGACGTGGCACCTCGATTGCTATACCGACGACAGCAACGCTCGCACCCCGCTCTGGGAGGCGACACCAACCCATCCCCCCGAACGGGAGGCGCAATAAGCCTCCCGACACGTCTCACCTTCCGACTTACCTGATTACTCTTTCTCGGCAGCGATTTCCTCAGCCCGTCTGCGTCCGCATCACGCTCCTCCTCCGCACGTTCCCCATGATGCCGACCTTCTCGAACCCGGGCTTACGGCACCTGGCCCGCCCATTTCACGGCGTTCACCAGCAGTGTCTTGAACGGCTGGAGGTCGTGCACGCGCTCGTCGTGGCCGAGCGTGATGCCAACGATCCTGGCGGTGGGATGCCGGGTGATCCAGACCGCGGGATGCGGCTGCATGTAGCGCACGCTCGGCGACGTCTCGGCCAGGACCTCAATCGGCGCGGTGCCCGCCGGAACTTTGTCCGGCTCCGCGTTCATGTAGTACAGCTCGTCCTCGACCTCGAAGCTTGCCGGCACGCCGGCCATGACTGGATGGTCAGGCTTCACGGCCTTGACCGAGAACTTCGCGATGCGGTCGTGACCGCGGGCGCCACCGCCGACGATGGCCGCGTTGAGCTCCGGCCATTGCGCGAAGCCATACCACGTGCCGGGGTGCAGCATCACCAGTCCCTTGCCGGCGGCGGCAAAGTCGAAGAGCGCCTTGCGATACGCCGGCGTATCGAAGAACTGGCGGTTGACGCTGATGACGGCGATATCGGCTTTTCCGATCTCCGCCGCCGCCTGGTCACGATCCTCGGTGTAGTTGACGCTGAATCCGGCGGCGCTGAGCGTGGCGCTGTCGGAGGTGTTGAAGAATCGCCCGAAGTTGTGCGAGCTGCCGCCGCCGATGATCAGGACCTTCTTCTTCCCGTCCGCCCATACGATCGGCTGGGTCTCGGGCAGCGGCGCGTCTCCCCGGCCGCCTTCTTTGGGGGTGGCGCCCGCCGGCGGTCCCTGCGCGGAGCTCGGGGCGGGAGGGGCCGAGTTCGCCGTTACCGCCTGCGGAGCCGAGAGCGGCCTGGCCGCGACGCGCTCGGTGCCGGCGCTGATCGCGACGGTGACCGGCACGATATCGCCGTCGAAGTCTTCCAGCACAATCTTCGAGAGCGGCCCCTTCTTGCCCAGGTTGAACGCGAAATACCGCAGCTGCCCCCGCCGGGTGAAATCCCCGGCATCGGTACTGAGCGGCACCTCCGCGCGCACAAAGGCGTCGGCAAACACCTCCCCGTTCTTCAGCACGTGCTCTTCGCTCGTCCCGTCGGCGAATTGGACCACCACCTTCATCGCCGGCGTGCCGCGCGCCGCATCCCCGCCGGCCGGCCACGCCCAGCCGCCGACCCCGCCGAGGAAGTGCAGGCTGGCGGCCGTGACCGTGGTCGGGATCTCGACACGCTGCGGGAAGTCGTCCGAGAGGTTGCCGCGGCCGGGGCCTCCCTTGAGCGCGATCAGGTTCGCGCCGTTCGCGGACTTCGCGGGGTCCATCACGAAGAACGGCACGCCGGCCACCGACACGTCGCCGAACTTGTGCAGCGTCACGGTCTCGTCGCGCTCGTTCTCGCGGCGCAACCCGCGGCGGCTGTCCGCGGTGTAGGCCTGACGCAGGTCGACGACGCGGAACTTCTGGCTGTCGGTGCCCAGGAAACTGAGGATGTCGCGCAGCGCCTCGGCGCCGAGCGCCTCGAACCCCTCGGGCATCAGCGATCGACGGGTGTTCTCGCGCGTGACGATATCGTCCTTCTTGATCTCGACGTCCCCGGCCGGGCTGCGAAGGGTGATGCCGGCCGTCGTCTCACTGGCGATCACGCCGGTCAGCGTCTCGCCGCGGCGGGTGGTGACGTTCCACTGCCAGAAGCTCGGATCGACTTCGCGGTTGGGATCGACGATGTGGCCGAGCAGCTCGGCCCGGCCATGCGTGCCGATGCCGTTCAGCGGCGGGCCGACGTCGCGGGTGCCGAGATCGCCGAGCCGATGGCAGGTCGAGCAAGCCCCGGTGAAGAGCACCTTCCCCTTCGCCGGATCGCCCGGCTTTTCGATCTCCGGCACCAGCGCCGCGATGATGTCCCCCTTCACTTTCGCGGCCGGAGAAAGCGTTTCGAGGAGCGCCGCCGCCTGGACCGCGACCTGCCGGTTCGGATGGGTCCGCAGGCGCGCGACGTTGGCGGGCCCGAGATTGGCGGCGGTCACCTTGCCCTCCTTCATCGCGGCGAGCAACGCGAGGGACGACTCGGGACGCTTGAGGAGCTGATCGAAAACCGGCGTCGAGTTGGTTCGCGCCAGCGCGGCGACCAGCACGGCATCCACGTCGCTGCCGGCGCTATCGCCGAGGGCGGCAATCACACGGCCCTTCAGGGCCGCCGGTACGGCGGGATCCGCCAGCATCGGTGCGATCGTGGTCAGCGCCTGCGCGCGGCGCGCCGGGACGGCGAGC
>JBDTSX010000089.1:0-11358 GCA_039930925.1 Acidobacteriota bacterium
AGCTCGCCGTCGTCGGGTGGCTCGACTGGCTGCTGGCGGCCGTCGCATTCGTCGCGTGCACGCGCGCCACCGGTTCCGCGGGACCGCTGTCCGACCTGGTGCGGCCGTTCTTTCTTGGCCAGGTCGTCGGGCTGGCCAGCCTGGTTCCGGGCGGGTTCGGCAGCAGCGACGCGTTCTGGATTGCGCATCTGCCGCTGGCCGAGAGCGTGGCCGCCGCCGCGCTGCTGGCGTATCGCGCGATCTACTACATCGCGCCCTGGTCGATCGCGTCGCTCGTCTTGTTGACCTGGGCAACCGGGCAGTCGTCGCGCCGTGTCGACGTGGCCCGCCGGATTGTCGCGGGCCTGGTCGGCGGCGCCGGCGTGTTGATCGTGCTGAGCAGTGCGTCCCCGGCGCTTCACGCGCGGCTCCTGCTCCTGCAGCAGTACCTGCCGCTCCCGCTCGTCGAGGCCGGACACCTGACGGCGGCCCTCGCGGGGCTGTTGCTGCTGGTGCTGTCGCGGGGGCTGGTCCGCGGTTATCGCGCGGCCTTTCGCGCCACGGTGACGTTGCTGCTGCTGGCCGCGGCCGGCTCGATGCTCAAGGGACTGGACTGGGAAGAATCCCTGCTGCTTGCCGCCGTTGCGGCGGCCGTGTGGCTGCAGGCGACGCTCTTCGATCGGCCGAGCCACGGCGACTGGTTGAGCGGCCCCGACCTGGTGCTGGCGCTGGCCGCGCTCGCGGCGTTCGTGACGTTCGGGATCGTTTCGCATCACCTGCATCCGGAAGTGCTCCACCGCTGGACGGCGATTGGGTATCGGCTCGAAGGGGCGAGGTTCGTCCGCACCGCCGGTTCGATGGCGCTCGCGATCGTCGTGGCCGGTCTCTACCTGCTGATCCGCACGCCAGTACGGTTCGAGAAGCCCAACGAAGAGGCGATTGCCGGCGCACTCGCTTTCAACGCGCGGTTTGGGAATGGGACGACGCCGTTGATGGTGGCGACCGGCGACAAGGCGGTGTTCACCGACGGTGAACGGGGGTTCTGTCTCTATCGCACGATCGGGCCGTATCTGGCCGTGTTTTCCGATCCGGTGGTCCGCTCCTTGACCGAGCGCGGCGCATTCCTCGACGCGCTCTTCGCGCTGGCCGCGGAGCTCGATCGCCGGCCGCTGTTCTACCAGGTGTCGCTCGACTGGATCCCGCTGCTGCACGATCGCGGCTACAACCTGTTCAAGCTGGGCGAGGAGGCGCACGTCCCGCTCGATCGGATCACGCTCGAAGGGCACGCCGGAAAGATGCCGCGACAGATCCTGAAACGCGCCGAACGGGATGGCGCGGCGTTCCGGATCCTCGAGCCGCACGAAGCCGCCGCGCGGCTTCCGGAGCTGTTCGCAGTGTCGCAGGACTGGCTGCGCGCCAAGGGAGTGGCCGAGCGGCAGTTCTCGATCGGGTCGTTCGACGAGGCCTACTTGTCTCGCTTCCGCTGCGCGATCGTCGAGGCGCGGGACGGCGGCCGCATCCTCGCCTTCGCCAATCTGCTCGAAGGCCCGAAGCGCGAGGAGCTGTCGGTGGACCTGATGCGCGCGCGCAGCGACGGACCGCGGGTGATGGACTTCCTGCTCACCTCCCTCTTCCTCGAAGGGCAGCGCGCCGGCTATCGCCGGTTCAATCTCGGGATGGCGCCGCTCGCCTCGGTCGGGGAGCAGCGCGGCGCGCACGTACGCGAGCGAGTCGCGCATCTCATCTTCCGGCGCGGCGAGCCCTGGTACAACTTCCAGGGGGTGCGTTCCTACAAACAGAAGTTCGATCCGACGTGGGTGCCGCGCTACATGGCCTACCAGCGCGCATGGGAATGGCCGGTTGCCAGCGCATCGGTCAGCGCATTGATCGCCGGCGGCTGGGGCACCGCGCTGCGGCCCGCACGCGATCAGTCGCGAGCCACCCCCGATTCGCTCTCTGACCGCATTTCGCCACTCGGACAGACCTAGCGAAGGACCTGTTGTGCGCAGAGGACGGGGTCAGACCCAACGCCGCACCGCCCTAGTTCGGCCGATGCGGAACGCCACCGGCGGGTGTCCGTCATCTCGCAGGCCGCGCACCGTGTTGGTGGCGGCGCTGCTCGGCCTGGTCGTCTGCGCGGGCTGCCGCCTGCCGTTGCGGCCGGCGCTGCCCGAAGGGGGCGCATCGCTCGAGCGCCAGCTGGTCCTGAACGGTCACCGATTGCGGCTGCACATGCACCAGCCCGGGACCGCGGCCGCTCGGCCGCTGCTGGTGTACGCGACCGGGGATGGCGGCTGGGCCGGGAAAGACCTCGGCGCCTATCGTGCCCTCGCCGGGTCAGGGGATCCGGTGGTCGGGTTCGACGCGCACGACTACGTCCGCAACCTCGGCGCCGGCCTTGCGTCGACGACGACGCCGGCGCGACTGGCCCACGACTATCAGGCGATCATCGCCGCCGCGGAGGAGGCGATGCACCTGCCGGCGGGTGGTCCGGTGGTTCTGGTCGGCGTCTCGCGTGGAGCCGGCCTTTCCGTCGTCGCCGCAGGGGCCGCCTCGCTGCGCCCCACCCTGCACGGAGTGCTGGCGGTGGCCCTCACGAGGGAAGAAGAGTACGCCCGCTGGCGCAAGCCGATCCGTCCAATGGCCCGGCGGCGCGTACCGGTGATGATCCAGCTGTACGACTATCTTCCACGGCTCGGCAGCCTGCCGATTGCGGTCATCCAGTCCACCAACGACGACTACCTGCCCGCCGCGGCGGCGCGCGCCCTCTTCGGTCCGGATACGCCCAGCCACCGCTTGGTCGCGATCCAGGCGCGTAATCACAGCTTCGCCGGCGCGCGAGACAAGATGTACGACGCGATGGCCGAGGCGCTGGAGTGGATCGACGCGCGGGGCTCGGCGTTCTAGGGCGCGCCGAGCAACCAGATCACCGCGGGGATGCCGCGCTGCCGCCAACGACCTTGTATACTGGGGGATTCTCCCACGATCCTCCATGTTCATTACTGCGCTCATCCCGTCCGTCAAAGCGCGAACCCGCGCCAAGGGGGTGGACTATTTCCAGTCCGGCGCGGTGATCGAGATTGGCGGCGCGGAGTGGCTGGCCCACGCAATCGTGCGCGGCACGCGCGACTACCGGGTCGAGCTGGTGCGGGATCGCACCCGCTTCACGGGCTCGTGTGAATGCCCGTTCTACGCTGACCGCGGCGAGATCTGCAAACATATCTGGGCGGCGCTGCTCGAGGCCGAAGAGAACAATCTCCTCTCGGGTGACCGCCCCGTGGACGAGCACACGGGGCTCGAGCCGGAGTACCGGCCGACGGGGATCAACGGGTTCAGGACGGAGCCGGGGGTGGCCTACGCGGCCGCCGGCGCAAAGGGTCCGGTCGCCAAGCCCCCGGCATGGCAGCGCTTCCTCCACGAACTGCAGCAGGATGTCGCGGCCGCCGAAACCGCCGTGCCGCTCCCGCGCTTTTCGAATGGCGAGATCATCTACGCGATCGACGTAAGGGACACACTCGCCGGCCGCGGCACGGTCGTGAGCGTGCAGTTCCGTCAACGCCGCAAGAACGGCGCGTGGTCGAAGCCCAAGGCGGTCGGCATCACGCCGCTCGAAGCCGAGCACATGATCGACCCGGCGGACCGCGAGATCCTGTCGCTGCTGATCGGCGCCGGCAGCAGTAGTGCGTATGCGGGAGGCTACGAGGCGGGCTATCTCCGCCTGTCACGCTACGTCCTGAACGGACCGCTCGAGGGCCGCGTCCTGCCCGTGATTGCGCGCTCGGGCCGCGGCCATCTCGATCGAGGCGGCGATGAGCCGGGGCTGGTTCCGTTCACCTGGGACGAGGGGCCGGCCTGGCGGTTCGATCTCGAGATCACGACCGACGATCAGCACGACACGATTGCCGTCGGCGGCGCATTCGTGCGCGACGGCGAGCGGCTCGGGCTGCGCGACCCGGTGCTGCTCCTGAGCCGCGGCTTTCTCTTTACCCGCACGACGATGGCGCGGCTGGATCTCGATGGCGGCTTCGCCTGGCTGGCGCGGCTGCGCAGCTTCGGCGCGATCACGATCCCGCGCAGCGAGTCCGGGGTGCTGCTCGAAACGCTTGCCCGATCCGGTCTCGATCCGCGCGCGCTGCCGCAGGAGCTTCGCTACGACGTGCTCGAAGCGGAGCCGCGTCCACGGGTCCGGGTGAGCCGCCCGGAGCGGCAGAACCCATACGCGCAGCGGCAGGATCTCCGCGCGACCGTGCAGTTCGACTACGACGGCATCACCGTCGAGTCCCCGCCCGCGGCCACGGCCTACGACGCGGAGCACCGGCGCCTGGTCCGCCGGAACCGCGTCGCCGAGCAGGCGGCGATCGACCGCCTGCATCAGCTCGGGTTCCGCTACACCTGGAGCCATTTCGAGTCGCGGCAGATGCTCGGCATCTCCGCCGAACAGTTCCCCCGCGTCGTCCACGCCCTGGTGAAGGAAGGCTGGCGGGTGGATGCCGAAGGACGCGCGTTCCGTTCGGCGGTCAACATGCGTCTCGAAGTGTCGTCGGGCATCGACTGGTTCGACCTGCACGGTGAGGTCGACTTCGGTGACGGCCGATCCGCGCCGTTTCCGCAGCTCCTCGCGGCGATCGCGCGCGGCGAGGACGTGGTCGTGCTGGACGACGGAAGTGTCGGGCTGCTTCCGGAAGAGTGGCTGCGCCGCTACGCGGCGATTGCCGGATTCGGCGTTCCCGAAGGGGACGCGATCCGCTTTCAGCGATCGCAGGCGGCGCTGCTCGATGCGCTGCTCGCCGCGCAGCCGGCGATTTCCTACGACCAGATCTTCGAGCAGGCCCGCGCCGAGCTGCACTCGTTCAGCGGCATCGAAGCGGTGGATCCGCCGCGCTCGTTCCGCGGCACGCTGCGCGAATATCAGCGTGAGGCCCTCGGCTGGTTCGACTTCCTGCGCCGGTTCCGGCTGGGCGGCTGCCTCGCCGACGACATGGGGCTCGGCAAGACGGTGCAGGTGCTCGCGCTGCTCGAGGCGCGGCGCTGCGCGCCCGAGGGGGGCGAGCGCAGGCCGTCGCTGGTCGTGATCCCCCGATCGCTGGTGTTCAACTGGATGGAGGAGGCGGCGCGATTCGCCCCCGCGCTCGAGGTCCTCGACTACACCGGACCGCAGCGGGATGCGTCAGCGATCCGCGCCGCGGATCTCGTGCTGACGACCTATGGCACGCTGCGGCGTGACGCCGCGGAGCTGAATGCGATCGAGTTCGACTACGCGATCCTGGACGAGGCGCAGGCGATCAAGAATTCGACCACCGCCTCGGCAAAGGCGGCGCGGCTGCTGCGCGCCCGGCACCGGCTGGCGCTCAGCGGCACGCCGATCGAGAACCATCTCGGCGAGCTGTGGAGCCTGTTCGAATTCCTGAACCCGGGTCTCCTTGGATCGGCGCGGGCCTTCCAGCGCGCCAGCGCGGCGCGCACGCGCGGCGACGAGGACCTCGAGTGGCTGGCGAAGGCGATGCGCCCGTTCATCCTGCGCCGCACCAAAGATCAGGTGGCGCCGGAGCTGCCCCCCCGCACCGATCAGACGCTCCAGGTCGAGCTCGAAGGGCCGCAGCGGCGCCACTACGACGAGCTGCGCGCGCATTACCGGGAGACGCTCCTCGCGCGAGTGGCGCGCGACGGCGTCAATCGCTCGAAGATGCAGATCCTCGAAGCGCTGTTGCGCCTGCGGCAGGCGGCCTGCCATAGCGGCCTGATCGATCCGCGCCGCGCCCATGAGTCCTCCGCCAAGTTCGAGGTCCTCGTCCCGCGGCTGGTCGAGCTGCTCGAAGAGGGGCACAAGGCGCTCGTCTTCTCGCAGTTCACGAGCCTGCTCGCCTTGCTCCGCCCGCGACTCGAGGCGCTCGGCATCGTCTACGAATATCTCGACGGACGGACGCGGGATCGGGCCGCGCGCGTCACGCGGTTCCAGTCGGATCCGGCCTGCCGCGTGTTCCTGATCAGCCTGAAGGCTGGCGGCCTTGGCCTCAACCTTACGGCGGCGGAGTACGTCTTTCTGCTCGATCCGTGGTGGAACCCCGCGGTCGAGGCGCAGGCCATCGATCGCGCCCACCGCATCGGCCAGACGCGCCATGTGTTTGCCTATCGCCTGCTGGCGCGTGACACGGTCGAGGAAAAAGTCGCGGAGCTGCAGCAGAGCAAGCGCCAGCTTGCCGATGCAATCCTCAGCGCCGACGCCGGGCTCGTGCGCACTTTGCGCGCGGAGGATCTCGAGATGCTGCTTTCTTAGAGCCTTCCTTCCGGGATCCGGACTCGGGGCCAGGTACCTCGGGCTTGGAAGGGACGCCGCACTTCCGGGTCCCGGGTCCCGGATCCCGGGTCCCTCGGTATGGATTGGACGGCTGAGCTTCGTCGTGGGGGATCCGGTTTACAGTACCGGGGTGCATATGCGGATCCTCTCGCTCGTTGCAGTCTGTGGCGGCATCGCCATCGCCGGAACCGCGCACGCCGGTACCGTGAACGGCGTGTCGGCGTCTCCCCGCACCACCATCACGGGCACGACGATCACCGTCACCGTCACCGGCACGAGCCCGTGCGGCGCGGCGCACATCATTTTTGGCGACGACGCCGCCGTCACGTATGCGATCGATGGCCTCCCGACCAGCCAGACGCACGTCTACGGGAAGGCCGGTACCTACACGATAACGGCCCGCGGCATGGGCAATTGCGATGGGGAGGCGACCACGACGGTGACGGTTTCCGGACCGGCCGCGCCGGCGTCACCCCCTGCCGAGATTACCGCGGTCGACATGGCTCCCACGCCCGGCCGGATCCGCGAGCCGGTGACGGTCACGGTGAACGGCAAAGGCAGCTGCGGCTACGAAGTGCAATATGGGGACGGCAACGCGCAGGAGGCGAGCGGCACCTTTCCGAAACAGATCCGCCACACGTATGCCCAGGCCGATCGGTACACGGTGATCGTGAAGGCGATTCCGCCCTGCCATGGCACGTTCACGCAGCTGCTGCAGGTGATCGATCCAGCGAGCCTGACCGGCCGCGTCGCCCGCGTCGTGCTCGCCCCGACTCCCGCGGCCGCCGGCCAGCCGGTAACGATCACGGTGGAAGGGGCGACCGGCTGCGGCGGCTACACGCTCGACTTCGGCGACGGGAATACCGAGGCGCGCAGTGCGGCCCTGCCGGATGTCGTCAGGCACGTCTACCCGTCGCCGGGCCGTTACGTAGTCTCGGCGATCGCGACGACGGCCTGCACCGGGCAGGCGCGCACGCCGATCGAGGTGCGCCGGGGAGCGGCATCGGCGTCGCCGCGCCTCGCTCGGATCGTCGTGTCTCCTGCGACGGTGGATCCGGGTCAGACCGTGACCATCACAGTCGAAGGCGCGGGCGCCTGTCAGGGGTACACGCTCGACTACGGCGACGGCAACTCGGAGCCGAGATCCGCGACCCTTCCAGACCGCGCCGAGCACGTCTATCGGGTCGCGGGACGTTACATCCTCTCGGCAGCGGGCAGCGGCTCCTGCGCCGGAGAGGTGCGCGCGCCACTCGACGTGCGAGGCCGTCGCCAGCGATGACCGCCGGCCGCTGCTGACCGAAGGCGGTGTCAGCCTCGATTCCGCCCGACCTCGGACCGCCAGGGGGGCGATCGGCGAACGTGACATCGGCACCTCATCCGGTGTACGATTGAAGGTTCTGGGCGGACGCGCGGAGCGCGCTGTGCCGGGTGACCTGCGGAATGAATACTGGGAGAGCGGCGTGCTGAAAGTAGACCTTCACCTCCATACGCGTGAAGATCCGGCGGACCACATCGTTCACGATGCGTACGGGCTGATCGAGCGCGCGGCGACGATGGGGTTCGGCGCCCTGGCGATTACGCTGCACGACCGGCAGCTGGCGGACCCGCGGCTGCTCGACTACGCGAGCGACCGCGGCATCACCCTGCTCCCGGGCATCGAGCGCACAATCGAAGGCAAGCACGTTCTGCTGATCAATTTTTCCGAAGAGGCCGAACAGGTTCGCACGTTTGCGGGCCTGGCCGCGCTGAAGGGCCGCTCCAACGGCCTCGTCATCGCGCCGCACCCATTTTTTCCCAACCGGGCCAGTCTCCGATCACGACTCGACGCGCACGCCGATCTGTTCGACGCCGTGGAGTGGAGTTATTTCTGGACCGGCGCGCTGAATTGCAACACGCGCGCGGCCAGCTGGGCCAACCGCCACGGCAAGCCGCTCGTCGGCAACTCGGATTTGCACGACCTTCGGCAGCTGGGCCGCACCTACTCGCTAGTCTTCGCGGACCGAGAGGCTGACGCGATCTGCGACGCGATCCGCAATGGACTCGTGTCGCTACAGACCGAGCCGGCGCCGGCAGCGGAGCTCGCGCAGGTTGTGCTCGGCATGTTGCGGCGCGGCAACAAGAGGCCGGCCGACGCCGACCTCGACATCGTCGGTCTGGCGGGTGCGCAACAGCCGATCAGGACTGAATCTTGATGAGCTCGATGTCGAACACCAGCAGCCCCTGCGGCCTGTCGGGCACTCCCTCATAAGCAAGCGAGGCGGGGATCCAGAACCGCCGCTTTTCACCTTCGACCATCATCTGCACTCCTTCGGTCCACCCCGGGATCACCCCGTCCAGCCCGAAGGTCGCGGGTTCGTTCCTGGCCACGGAACTGTCGAACATCCGGCCGTCCGTCGTCCAGCCCGTATAGTGCACCGTGACCTGCGAGTTGGGACGCGGATGCCGCGTGCCGTTCCCGGGCCTGAGGACTGTGCTGGCGAGGCCGGTCGTGCTTCGGTGGGCGCTCGGGGGCGCCGCGGCAACATCGGCGGGCGCCGGGATCGCGGCGGGGGCTGCCGCGTCGTTGCCGGCTCGCTCGCCGCTGCGGGTGCACGCGCCGGCGACCATCGCGGCGCACCCGACGAGAAGGATCCTCCTGCTGATCTCCATAAGCATGGAGGAATTATGGGTGATAAGGTGTCGGGATGCCCGGAAAACTCGGAGACCTGCAGCAACGTGCCGTCGAGCTGGCGAAGACGAATAGTTTTGGACCCGATGCGATGGATCTGAACATTGAGATCACCCGCGCCGACGCCGCCGACCAGGGCGCGTGGACCCGGCTGGCGCGCTGCTATCTGGAGCAACGGCGGTTCGCGGACGCCGCCGGCGCGCTCGCCACCGTGCTGGAGCTGAACTCGTCGAACACGATCGCGAGAAGCCTGCTGACGGAAGTCACCAAGCGCCGGTCGATGGCGCTCCCGGCCGCGGAGGCGTCCTCCGGTTTTACCGCGAACGACTTCGACGCGCTCGGTCACCTCGCGCCGGTCGAGGCGGCGCGCGCGCTCGGCCCCAAGATCGAATCGTTGCTGGTCTCGCTCAACGAGCAGCGCACCTCCGCGCGCATCGTCGAAGCGCGCAACCGCGCCGGTCAGTCGGGGTCCAAGCTGTTTCATCGCAACAGCTATCATCCGGGCACCAACGGACACATCTTTGCGTATCACCACGGCGGCCGGTGGGAACCGCAATTCAACCTGGGCTTCTTCAGCGAGACGCCGTGGGGCGGCAACTGGCTGCGCGCCGGCATCGGCTTCAACTTGACCGAGGGGGGCCGCGATCCCGAACGCGACGAAGGACAGGAGCAGGTCGCCGCGTATTTCGATGCGTTTCAACGCCAGGTCGCCTCGGCGTGGCGCGGGCACCTCGTGGACTGGATGGGGAAGTACGGCGGCTTCATCCAGTACGGCGCTCGTGGACCGGCCCTCGACCTGCGTCCGCAGGAAGCGGTCGAGTGGCTGATCAATTGTCACAATCCCATCGGGCAGGGCTGGGTGTTCGTGGGCCGCTGGCTGTCGCTCGACAAGACGGACGATGCTGCGACGCTCGCGGAGATGCGGAAGGTGGTCGCCTCGGTCGAGGACACGTTCGCCGCGCTGTTTCCGGTCTGGGCGGCGTCCTACGGCGAGTGATCGCCCTGGCTCGGAGTTGTGTTGAGCGCCGCAACCGTCCGGCTGAAGCCGGACGCTACTGTCCGGACGTTTGAGTTCGTCGCACCGGTAGCGTCCGGCTTCAGCCGGACGATCTGCGACGACTCAATCGCCTCTACAGGCGAATCAGTATCGCGACAATGATCGCGGCCGCGCCGACACCGAGCAGCGCCCCGTACACCGGGACCGCGAACTCGAGCCACTCGCCGTACTTGACCCCGGTCGCCGCCGTCACGGCCATCAGCGTGCCATTGGTCGGGGTGATGAGCTCGGTCAGCCCCGCGCCATACTGGTACGCGAGCACCACGACCTGCCGCGACAGGCCGATCAGATCCGACATCGGCACCAGCACCGGCATGGTCAGCACCGCTTGCCCGCTGACGCTCGGCACCGGCCCGTGCACGGCAGCATGCACGAGCATCATCCCGAGCGCCGACAACATCACCGGCAGCGACTGCAGCGGCGTCACCAGCGCGTTCACGAGCGTGTCGATGATCCGGCCCTGGTCGAGGACGATGAAGATGGCGCGGGCGAAACCGATGATCATCGCGGCATAGGCCATCGAGGTGAACCCGGTGACGAAGCCGGCCGCCGTGCCGCCGAACCCCAGCCCGCCGACCAGCCCGGCGAGGACCCCCATCGCGAAGAACAGTGCGGACATCTGGTCGAAATCCCACCCGAGCCGCATCACGCCGTAGACAAAGATCGCGAAAGTCGCGAGCACGAGGACGAGGACCGTGGCGCGGCGGGCATCGAGCGTCTGGCGCTCGACCGGGCGCCCGGCGGCCGGCGCCTCCTCCGGCTCCGGTTCACGGCGGGTGCGCATCGCGTGACGCCAGGTCGCCCAGATCCAGACCGCCATCGCGATCGCGAGCGCGGCGATGCGGAACGCGGATCCCGAGAGCAGCGGCAGGCCGGCCAGCTTCTGCGCGATTTGGACCTGAAACGGATTGATCGGACTGAACGACGCCCCGACCGCGGCCGCGCCGACGCTGATCGCCACCGCGGTCAGGGCATCGAAACCCAGGCGCCGGGTCACGAGCAGCAGGACCGGCACCAGCGCGATGATTTCCTCCGACATGTTCTCGAGCGCGCCGCCGAGCGCGAACGTCAGCGAGACGATCGGAATGACGAACGCTTCGCGACGTTGCAGCCGGCGCACCAGCCAGCCGACCGCCTGCCGGAGCGCGCCGGTCTCGTCCACAACCGTGAAGGCGCCGCCGACGAGGAACACGAGAAAAATCACGGACGCGGCATCGCGCAGGCCCGCCGGGATATCGACCAGCGCTTCGAACGCCCCGACCGGTCGCGGTTCGACGTGGTGATACGTCCCGGCCACCACGACCTGGCGGCCCGTGGCCGGATCCTGCCTGCGATCGTACTGCCCCGCGGGCACCACGT
>JBDTSX010000090.1:0-11208 GCA_039930925.1 Acidobacteriota bacterium
CGGCCATCGATCGTGATCGGGGTGGTCACCCGCACCGCGTGCACCGTCGGCACGGTGGCGTGCGCGGCCTCCTGTCCACTGGCGCTCGACGAGGGCAGCCACACGGCCATGGTCAGAAGCAGCCATTCGAGGCGCCGCAGCATCACCCGGGAAGACGGGTCTGACGTCGGCGGTGTCAACAGGCAGTCCCGCATGCGGCGCGCTCCTCGGCTCGACCGAGCTTTAGACGCACGGCCGGGCCTCCCTGTTTGGGGAGTGTGCCGCGGGCGCGCCGGCATCACACTCGAAGGGTGATGCCAGAGCGCGACGATGCCGGATTGCTGGACGCATATTCCGAGCCGGTGATCCGGGCCGTCGAGAGCGTCGGACCGGCGGTGATCAAAATCGACGGTCAGGGTGCCACTGACGGTTCTCCGACGCGGCGAGCGCCGCCAGATCGCCATCGTGCCGTCGGACGAGCCGTCTGGGGACAGTCAATCCTGAGTGTCCCGATTGACTGTCCCCGGTGATGCGCGGTTGACGGGTGGGCGTCCAGTGCGATATTAGTAGGGTTGTCGTCATGTTCACGCCCCTCCGCACCATCGCCTGTAAGTGTTGTCGGCCCGTCAAGGGCCCGGGGCTGCTTGCGCGAGCGTCAGTGAACACGACCTAGTTTCTCTCGATTCACCACCGCTGGTATCAATCAGGCCCGGGCAACCCCCGGGCCTTTTTCTTTGCGTAAACGCATGATCGAAGCATTAGTTCAGGAGCGTTCGACCCTCGCCTCGCTAGTCGGGCGGACGCCCCTCGTCCGGCTTCGCGGGCTTGAAACCAAGACCGGGGTCGAGATCTACGCCAAGCTGGAATCGCGCAACCCCGGCGGATCCGTGAAGGATCGCGCCGCCCTCGCGATGATCCTGGATGGCGAGCGTACCGGTAAGCTCCAGCCCGGCCGTATCCTGCTCGACGCCACATCCGGCAACACCGGGATCTCCTACGCGATGCTCGGCGCCGCCCGCGGCTACCGCGTGACCCTCTGCGTCCCCGCCAATGCGACGGCCGAGCGCAAGCACCTGCTGCATGCCTACGGCGCGACGCTGATCCTGACCGATCCGATGGACGGCAGCGACGGCGCGATCCGCGAAGCGCGCCGTCTCAACGACCTCGAGCCGCACCGGTACTTCTATCCCGACCAGTACAGCAACCCGGCCAACTGGCGCGCGCACTACGAGACCACCGCGGTCGAGATCATCGAGCAGACCGGCGGACGGATCACGCATTTCGTGGCCGGCTTGGGCACCAGCGGCACCTTCATCGGGACCAGCCGGAGGCTTCGCGAGTGGCGGCCCTCGGTGCAGCTCATCTCGGTCCAGCCGGAGTCGCCGCTGCATGGGCTCGAAGGGCTCAAGCACATGGCGTCGGCGATCGTGCCGTCGATCTACGACCCGGCGGTGGCGGATCGCGATGAGACGGTTTCCACCGAGCAGGCGCATGCGCTCGTGCGGCGGCTCGCGCGCCACGAAGGGCTCCTGGTCGGTCCCTCGAGCGGCGCCGCGTTGGCCGCGTCGCTCCGGCTGGCGGAGGAAATCGACCGCGGCGTGATTGTCACGATCTTTCCGGACGGCGGCGATCGATATCTATCGGAAAAATTCTGGGATGGGGGCAACGTGAAGGACGATTCGCATGCGGCTGAAGGCGCGCTGGCAACGGTGGACAAGGAGTTGAGCGTCCCGGCCGAGATGCTGGCGGCGATCCGCGACCACGGGGCGCGCGCGTATCCCGACGAATGCTGCGGGGCGCTGATCGGCACCGACTCGGGCGACGTCGTCGAAGCATTTGCGCTGTCGAACACGACCTCTGGCGAGCGGCGCCGCCGTTTCCTGATCGGGCCGGACGAGTATCGCGCGGCGGACGCGCGCGCCGCGGAGCTCGGCAGCGACGTGATCGGGTTCTATCACTCGCACCCGAATCATCCCGCCGTCCCGTCGGCGTTCGACCTCGAGCACGCCTGGCCGAACCTCAGTTATGTGATCGTCTCGGTGCGGGAGGGTGTTCCGAAGGAGGCGAGATCGTGGCGCCTGCTTGGCGACCGCTCGGGGTACGACGAGGAAACGCTGGTGATCGAAGCCGGTTCGTAGGTCCGACCGGGCCGGACCCCACGAACCGGACGCGACACGACTAGGGTTTCACGTTCCAGCCCTGACGATAGGTGCGCGTGAGGTACTGGTTCGCCTCGGACTTCTGCGGAAACGTCAGCGCTTTCCCGTCGAATGCGAGGGTCTCGCCAGGAAAATGCGCCGCGACGTTGCCGATCAGCACTGACTCGGTGAGCGGGCCGGCGTAATCGAAGTTCGCCGAGCACTTCTCCTTGCTCCCGCCCAGCACGACGTCCACGAACTCGCCATAGTGATCCCGATCCGGCAGCTCGATCTGCGGCAGCGACGCCATCTTCGAATCCGGCAGCACGAACGGCGCCGCGCTCGTATGCGGCAGGACGAGCATGCCGTCGGTGCCGACGAGGATGCTGCCCTGCTGCGGGAAACGGGCGCCCAGCGGCTCGCGCACCGCGTCCGGCGGCAGTTCGCCGCCGTCGTACCACCACACGTCAACAGTTGCCCCGGCGGTGTATTCAGTGCCTGGATAGGTCAGCTTCACGCGCGCTTTGGTCGCCCAGCTCTCGGCGCTCGGCGAGGGCCCATACGCGGTGACCGACACCGGTGACGTCAGCTTCAACGCGCGGTAGGGCGGGCTGTAAATGTGGCAGCCCATGTCCCCCAGGGTGCCGGTGCCGAACCCGACCCGCCGGCGCCATTCGCCAGGATGATAAACGCCCTTCTTGAACGGGCGAGCGGCGCTGACGCCAAGCCAGTCGTCCCAGTCGAGCGGCGGCGGCACCGGATCCGTCGCGTCCTGCAGCGGCTTGTCGTCCCCCCAACTCTTGTTGGAAAACGTGTGCACTTCGCGAATCTTACCGACGATGCCGCTGCGGGCGAGCGCTTCGCCGTACCGCTGCGGCTTGCTGGAGGACACCTGAATGCCCATCTGTGTCGCCAGCCCGTGGCGCCGCGCGTACTCCGTGAGCAGGCGCGTTTCCCTGAGGTTGTTGCAGAGCGGCTTCTCGACATAGACCGGCTTGCCGCGCTTCATCGCCTCGAGCGCAACCAGGCAGTGCATGTGATCGGGAATCGAGACGTTGACCGAATCGATCTGCTTGTGTTCTTTCTCGAGCAGCTCGCGCCAGTCCTGATAGACGCGGACCTTCGGAAATTTCTGCTGCAGCGGCTCGATGCGGCAGAGATCGACATCGGCGACGGCAACCAGGTCGAACGCCGGATGCTTGGCGAACGACATGATGTCGGAGAACGCCTGGCCGGACGCCCCGATACTGGCGTGGCGCAGGGTCGGCCCGGCGGCGCGGGCGTGGATGGACAGAAACGGCGCGGCCGCGGCCGCGCCGGCAACCGTCTGCAGGAAGCGCCTTCGAGAAACAGGTGAAGAGGACATAATCACCGCCATCCTGCCAGATGGCTCGTCCCACGTCAAAAGGTCATGGCGTCACCGGGGGCGGCGTGACCGTCGCGCGCAGCGCCCGCCGCGCACTCCACCGGGCAAAGGCATTCGTCAGCACGGCGCCCAGGCCGCTGGACCAGGCGAGAAATTCCACCATGAGGCCGACCGCCACCAGCAGGAAGACGAACGGCTGAAACGGCCAGCCGGCCAGCGCGAGCGTGCGGCCAACCATCAGCGGGAGCACGATCACGAACACGCCCAGGCAGACGTCGAGGAACGCCGGCGCCGAGCCAAGGCCGAATCGCCCGCGCATCCACTGGCCGACGGTGCACGCCGTGCCGCTGAAGCCGGCCAGCGCCATCAGGAGCAGCACCACCACGGCAAAGGGCACGAACAGCAGCAGCGGGATCCCGATCAGCGAGATCATCAGCACGAACGACAGCAGCAGGAGCACCGGTCCGAAGAGGACCCACGCGGCCAGTCCGACCAGCGTGGACTTGACCGGATCATCGGCGACGCGCTGCGCGGAATTCTCGACCGGACGCCGCGCCACGACCAGGGCGGCGCAGGCGAGCATCATCAGCAGCACGATTCGGAACGCGCTGCCGAAAAGACGCGCGACCGGCCCGCCCCTGAAACCATTCACCTGAAAAGGACCGAACCCGCCGGCCCAGCCGGCGTTGAACAGAATGCCTCCCAGGCCGGGCGACACTTCCGTCACCGCCCCGCCCACCTGCGCACCGGGAGCCCTGTGCAAGCGGCCGCCGACAGTGACCACGTCGCCGCGGACGTCGGCATGCGGGCCGAGGTCCACCCCGCCGAGGACCGCAACAACCTGCTCGTCCACCCGGCCGTCGATGCGGACGTTTCCCATCACCGCCACGACCTGACCCGAAACCTCCTCCCCTTCACCAACCGAGACGTCGCCGAAGATCCGCACGCGGTCGCCATTGGACCGCCTGCTCCTGGGGAGGTCGCTCCTCGGAGACGCCGCCGGCGGCGGCGGAACGGGCGCGGCGCCCGGCTCCACGTCAACAGGCCGCTCAGCCTGGGGCGCAGTGAGGAACAGTTCCCGCCGCGCGTCCGCGTCGAGGTACGACAGGCGCAGAATCGTCTCCGCGTCGGCCCCCACCTTCTCCCGCAGCTCCCGGCCGCTGACCGGCACGCCGTTGATCGCAATCGTGTCGGACACCTCGATCAGCCGCACGTCCTTGGTGCGTGACTTGGGCCGCAGCCCCACGCCGTCGGTGAGCGGGACGATGTCGTAACGCTGCTCGATGCGAGCGCGAAGCGCCTGCTGCTCGTCAGGCGAGAGACCCTGCGCCGGCGCGCGAACGACTGCGGCCAGCAGCGCGATCGTCATGAGCAGCACGATGCGGGATTTCATTCGAATGACCCTCCGTCTGAACCGAAAAATCGCTGCAGCGCGACCAGCGCCGTGATCGCGACTGCGTGGAGCGCAATGATCGCGACGGTCACCTTCGGATCGGCGGCGAATGCCGCCGCCGCGCGTCCCATGCTCGCGAGTACCGCCCACACATCCGCTCCCGTTTGCAGCGCCGTGACCGCGCGAACGACGCCGCCGATGAGCAGGTTCAAGAGCCCGATCAACACGGTCGAGAGCAGACCGACCAGCCAGCCGGTGCCGAAGTAGGCCGCGGTGGTGCCGCCGATCGCCGCGGCGGAAATGGCCGCGCGCCGGGTGTGGCGTGCGCGCCGGGCATCTCGATCCGACGCCGCCGCAACCGCCGCCATCGTCCGCGCGGTGAACGCCGGCGAGACCGGCGGCTCGACCGCGGCGGCCTGGAAGAGGTTCCGGCATTCGCGATCGGCGTCCTCGTCGCGGCCGCTTTCGTCCGCGGCGCGCCAGCGCAGGTAGTGATCGAGAGGATCGTTCATGGCGTCATCCAGGCTTACGCAGCCGTGTCGCGTTCCGTTGCGCTCGTCATGAGGGGCCCCAGCCGGATTCGGTGAGCAGGCGGATGAGCTCTTTCCGGGCACGGTGCACATGCGAGCGGGCGGTCGCGGCCGGGACACCCATGACGTGCCCGATCTCGTCGAACGACAGCCCTTCCTCGTAGCGGAGCACGGTGGCGACGCGGAATTCGAGGCGGATGCGCGCGAGCGCGGTGTGCAGCGCGCCGCCGAGTGCCTGTTGCTCGACTGGATCTGGCGACGCGGGGGCGGCCGGAACACGCCACTCGCCGGCGATGTCGGCCGATAGTTCCGCTGATTTTCCTGAAGACCGGGAGCGGCGGATCGCGTCGAGAGCCGTGTTGTGCGCAATCCGGAACAACCAGCTGGACAGCCGCCGGCTCGTGTCGAATGCGGCGAGGCTGCGGAACGCCTTGACGAAGGCCTCTTGCGCCAGATCCTCGGCGAGCGCGCGGTCCCTCGTCATCCGCGCGATCAGGCTGATGATCGGCCGCTGGTAGCGCCGGACAATCTGCTCGAAGGCGGACTGCGAGCCGGCCAGCGCCTGTGCGACCAGGCGGGCCTCGTCGACAGTCTCCAGATCAATCGGTATGGCGCGCCCTCACTGCTGACAGTCTTACGCAAGGCGGTCCCGCAGCGTTGCAGCGAGTGTGAGGGGCCCCGGAACAGGGCGGGCAGGCTTCCAGGAAGGGCACGGATGGGCGGCAGCCGGCAGGAACCGAGGAACCGGGCGGGTAGCCACGGTTCCTGCCGGCGCGACCGCGTGCGCTATTCGGCGCTGCTCAGCGCCTTCGCCCGGACGTAGCCGTAGTTGAAGCTCAGCCCGTTGAACGCGGCCGCCTTGGTCGCCAGCCGGGCCGCACCGGCGGAGTCGCCGGAATGCTTGAGGGCGATCGCGGTCAAGTACAGGATTCTGGGATCCTGCTGGTTGGCCTGCCTGAGCTCGTCTGCCGCGGCCGGATAGCGCTTCTCCGCCAGGGCGATCAGGCCGGCGAGCTCGTGCTGCTGGCGAATCTCGAACGGCACTTTTTTCGCCTCACCCTCGCGGACGTATTGCGCGGCCTTCGCCTTGGCGTCCGCCAGGTCACCGGCCGCCACCGCGACGCGCCCCTGCTCGAACACATGATTCCGCCGGGTGACGTCCTGGACCGCCGCCGGCGCCTGGTTGATGACGCGTACGGCTTCGGCATACTTCGCGAGTGCCTGGTCGCGTCGCCCGGCCTCCCGCAGCACATCACCCATCTGGTTCAAGTCGCCTGACATCGAGGCGTAGTCCCGCTCGGCTTCGGCGAGCGCGTACTCCGCCTTCAGCTCTTCGATCGCCTGGTCGGTCGCCCCTTCGTGGACGTACGCCGCGGAGGTCCAGAACCGCGCCAGGCGGCGCTCACCGGTATTGCGCGCGACGGCGTCAATCTTGGCGAAGCTCGCGCGGGCCTGGTCCGGATGTCCCTTCGACAGCTCCACACAGCCGATGCCCACGTACGACGCCACGAAGTTCGGATCGATCGAGAGCGCCTTCCGATAGTTGGTGGTCGCCTCGTCGAACCGCCCGATCTTCATCAGCAGCTCGGCATACGAGTCGTACGGGTTGGGATCGTTTGGAATCAGCTGCGTGTATTTCCGGAACGCCGTCTCCGCCTGGTCGAACTGCTCGACGAAGCGATACGCATAGCCAAGCTGGTTGTAGGGCTGGGAGAACGACGGGTTGATGGAGGTCGCCTTGACGTACTGCCGGATCGCGGCGTCGTAGTCCTGCCGGCCGAAATACAGGTTCCCGAGAAGATTGTGTGCGCGCTCATCCTCCGGAAACAGTCGCACCAGCTCGGTGTAGTGCGCCAGCATGCCGGCAGGCTCACCTTTCATCGCGGCTTCGAGGCCGAGAATCTGATGGCGCTCCCCTTCACTGACGCCGCCGGCAAGCGCCGCGGCGCGGGTGGTGCCGTCGATGAACTCTTTCGTGGTGCCCGAGGTGCTCGCCAGCGCCAGGTAGCCGAGGGCGAACGTGGGATCCTTTGCCACCGCCTGTTCGTAGAGCTTCCGCGCATCCGTCGCGCGAAGCCTGTCCGCGAGGTCGCGTCCCTGCAGGTAGAGCGCGCGCGCCTCGCTCGAAGAGGTCGTGATCGGGATCTTGTTCGCGGCGGGTGCTGCCTGAGGGGAGGCCGACGACACGCTCGCGCAGGCAGCGACGAACAGAAGACATGCGATCGATCGTCCGACGAATCTGGCGTCACACATTCTCGCCTCCAGGCTTCCACGGCCCTCGCCGATGGTGAGTTCGCGAGAAGCGTATGAGGCCGGCTGACGCCGGGCCAGCGCGATGGTGCGAACAACCGTCCGCAGGGGCGGGGCCCACGGGTGGAGGGACCGCTGCTCCGCGACGCGGCGGGACTCGCCGTGAAGGGCCGCCCGGCGCCGAGACCGCGCCGGGGGCCGCTTACTCGAGCGCGAGCCGAGCGCTACTGATCGGCATAGCGCTTCGCCGCGGCCAGATCGGTTCGAAGTTCCTCGGCGGTGCGGCGTGGACCGTAGCCGGGTGTATCGCGCTGGATGCGCCAGCCTTCTTTCAAAGGACCCGCGTCCACCGTGTCGAAGCCACATTCGTCGAGCAGCTCGGTCACCGTCCTCTTGGCGGCGGCGTCGTTCCCGGCGATGACGAGCGCGCGGCGACCCGGCGTTCCCGCAGGGCGGCCGTCCGTCGTAATCTGCGCCGTGAGCCATCGCGAGTCTCGCCACCTGGCCGCCGATGTGTCCTGCGCCGATCAATCCAATCGTCTTCATCCTACGAATATAGATCCGGATCGATGCGGCGTCGATACCGCACGCCGACCCGGCCAACCGCGTCGGATTGACATCCTGCTGACCTGCGAGTGTATCCAGCCGACGACCGGATGGTGATCGAGTCCGACGGTCCTGCGCTGTAGGCGGAAGCCACGAGTCTCGATGTTGACCCGTGGCTTCCGCCTCGAATCTGTCGTCGCGCTTCCGGCGAGAGACCCCGGTCGGCTCTTCCCCGACACTATGCATCCGTGGCTTCCGCCTTCAGGCGGAAGACCCCACTCAGTTGAAGTTGTAGCGGAAGCTGAGCATCAACGTGTACACATCCGCCGCGAAGGTCGTCGTCTGGAGCGACTTCGTCGGGAGCGCGTTGTTCACGACCGCCATGCGATAGGTCGCGCGGCCCTGGGCGTCGGCGGTCGCGTTGGTCAGAATCTGGTTCTGCACCAGGCGCTGGCCGGCGCCCCAGTTGTGATTCAGCAGGTTGCCGAAGTTCGTGACGTCGAGGCGAATCTGTCCCGAGTGGCGCACCCCGCCGAGGCTGTGGAACAGGTCCTGGCTGAGGCTGAGGTCCATGCGCTTGACCAGCGGGAGGAAGATCGCGCCGCGTCCTGAATACTCGCCGCGGTGGGCGCTCAGATATTTGTCCTGCGCAATGTACGCCTCCCACGCCGTACTCTGTTCCTCGGCGGTGTAGACGTGCCCGTTGGCGCCGGTGAACTGCGAGAAGTTCATCTCGGATTGATCGCGCGGGATGTAGATCAGGTCGTTGTTGTTGGCGGTGTCGCCGTTCATGTCGCCCGAGAAGACATAGCTGGCATTGCCGATCGTGCGGGCTTCCCAGAATGCCGACACGCTCGTCATGCCAAAGCCGAAGTACTGCTTCGAGTAAGAGGTCGCGATAAAGACGCGGTGGCCCGGCGAATTGCTCGAGTAGCCGAGCCCGGGGTTGTTCGGATCCGCGCTCATCGGGTTGCCGGTCCAGGACCCGGAGGCGACCGAGCCGGCATCGATGGTGTTGCGGGAGACGCCGTAGCTGTACGCGCTCTTCAAGGTGAAGCCGGCATCGAACCGCTTGATCAGGCTGGCGGACGCGGTCCACGAGCGGCCCACGTTCTGGTTCTTCAGCACAATCGCATTGGTGATCTGATTGCCGGCCGCGTTGTTGAGGCGAGTCACGCAGGGACCGGCGGTCGGCGCCGCGCAGGAGGTCCCCAGCCACCGCGGCCGCGCGTCAGCGCCGACGAACGCGGACTGCGCGGCCGGCAGGTTGGCGTTGATGTAGTAGACGCCGTTCACGTCACGGTTGTAGATGAATTCGCCGGTGCCGATCATCCCCCACACCAGCCGGCGATCGACGCCGATATTGGTGCGCCACGTCTGCGGGAACTTGAAGTCCGGATCGGTCACCGCCAGATCGACGCTGCTCGCCGGCGCGCCGGTGACGGTCGCCGGCTTGTAGAAATCCGGATCCGGATTGAACGGCCGCGTCGTGACGTTGTCCTCCTGGATGAATCCGGTCAACACGCCGGTGTTGCCGATCTGGTTCGAAATCCAGACGTAGGCCGGCTTGCCGGTGAAGACGCCGCTGCCACCGCGAATCTGCGTGGTTTGATCGCGGCTCACGTCCCAGTTGAAGCCGACGCGCGGCGACCAGAGCGGCTTGGGATCGGGAAGCGCGCCACTCTGGTACTGCACGGCGGCGCCGGTCTCGTCTCGGAAGGTCAGCGAATCGATGTTGGCGTTGGGATAGGCGGTATCGCCGAAGATCGGGATGTCCATGCGCAGGCCCGCGGTCAGCGTCAGCTGTGACTTCGGACGCCACAGGTCCTGGAGGTAGCCCCCGGCGTAATACACCTGCAGCGGCTGGATCGGTTTTTCCTGGCCGGGCACATTCGTGTAGCGCACCTGGAAGCGTCGAAGCGTCACAGGTGATGTGGTCCGGGTGGGGTTCGCGAGGTAGCCGTTCAGATCGGTGTAGAAGTCGGCCAGCGAGTTGTAGACGTAGGCGCTCTGCTTGCCCGGGAAGAAGACGTTTTCAGAATTGTACTTTTCCAGGCTGGCGCCGAACGTCCAGGTCTGGCGGTTGCTCACCTTCGTGAAGCTGTCCTGCAGCTGGAAGGTCTTGTAGCGAAGCTCGTTGTTCGGTGTGAAGGGCTCGGTGCCGATCGACGTGTAGGCGACCCCCGCGCCATCGAGGATGTCGACGAATGGGAACAGCGTGCCCGGGTCGGCGCGGCTCTCGTCGTTGGTCGTATAGCCGATGGTCAGGCTGTTCGACATGGTGTTGCCGATGGTCGCGTTCCACTCGCCGATGCCGGATCGATAGTTTTCGAGGATCGAGTAGTTGGAGCTCTTGAACCCGAGGAAGGTCGTGTTGACGTTCGAGCTGCGGCCCAGGCCGAGCGACGAGGAGGTCGAGAGGATCTGGTCAGAGCTCGAATCGAGACGGCTGAAACGGAAGCTGATCTTGTTGCTCGTGTTCAGGTTGTAATCCGCCTTGACCAGAAACGGCTTCGCAGGCGTCAGCTTGTCGATGTGCTCGTACGGACCGGTGTCGTAGGCGAACTTCGACGAGAGCAGCGCGCTGATCGTGTCGAGGTCGGTGGCCAGCACGCGCGTCACGCTGCCGGCGGCAGCCTCGCCGCCGGTGTTCGCCCGGAAGGTCGAGAGCGGCCGGGTGTCGTCCTGCTTCTCGTAGCTGCCGAACGCGAACAGCGTGTTCCTGATGATCGGACCGCCCAGCCACGCGCCGGTGTTGTGGGTGTTGAAGACGCCCGGGTTGAACGCCAGGCCCTTGGCCTCCGTGCCCACGAACGACTCGTTCCGGATGCGCCTGTAGACCGACCCGGTCAGGCGGTTGGTGCCGCTCCGGGTCACGGTGTTCACGCCGGCGCCGACGAAATTCCCCTGCCGCACGTCGAACGGCGCGACGTTGACCTGCACCTGCTCGATCGCCTCGAGCGAGATCGGCGCGACGCCGGTCCGGTCGCCCGGCTGGCCGCCGAG
>JBDTSX010000091.1:0-11178 GCA_039930925.1 Acidobacteriota bacterium
CTTGAGTGTCCCCGTTTCGCACGGGAGAAACAGCATGTTGAGCCGACGACGATTCCTGGGGACGATCTCCGCGCTGCCGGTGGCGGGCGGGGTCGCTGCCGCGAGCGGTCAGACCCCAGCGGCCGCGCCGCGCCGCACGGGCGGGCGGGACTACTTCCGCGACCTCGGCGTACGCCCCTTCATCAATGCCGCGGGCACCTATACCGCCATGACGGCCTCGCTGATGGCCCCCGAGGTGATGGAGGCGATCAACTACGCGTCGAAGCACTACGTCATGCTCGACGAGCTGCACGACAAGGTGGGCGAGCGAATCGCGACGCGGCTTCATTGCGAGGCGGCGATGGTCACGGCCGGCGCCGCGTCGGCGCTGACGCTCGGTACGGCGGCCGTGCTCACCGGCACGGACCGCAAGAAGGTCGGCGATCTGCCGGACCTGACCGGCATGAAGACCGAGGTCGTCATCCAGCAGGCGCACCGGTTCGGCTACGAGCACGCGGTCCGCAACACCGGCATCCGGTTCGTGGAAGTGGAAACGCGCGAGGAACTGGAGCGGGCGGTCGGCCCACAGACCGCGATGATGCTGTTCTTCAACGCGATGAACGGGGAAGGGAAGATCCGGGACGAGGAGTTCGCCGCGCTCGGGAAGACGCACGGCGTCCCGACCTTCATGGACGCGGCCGCCGACGTGCCGCCGGTCGAGAACTTCTGGAAATACACCGGGATGGGTTTCGATCTGGTGACGTTCTCCGGTGGCAAGGGCCTTCGTGGCCCGCAGAGCGCCGGCCTTCTGCTCGGGCGGAAGCCGCTGATCGAGGGGGCGCGGCTCAATGCGTCGCCCAACGGGAACGCGATCGGCCGCGGCATGAAGGTCAACAAGGAGGAAATGCTCGGCATGATGGTCGCGGTCGAGCGTTTCCTCGATCTGGATCATGCCCGGGAAGGGCGCGACTATACGGAGCGCGCCGAGGTGATCCGGGCGGCCGCCGCCGGCGTGCCGGGGGTCAGGGCCGAGATCTTCCTGCCGGAGATTGCCAACCATGTCCCGCACGTGCGCATCGCGTGGGACGCAGCTGCCGGAAAACCGACACCAGCGGCAGTCGTCACCGCGATGCGGGCCGGCGAACCCTCGATTGCCATCCGCGCCGAAGCGGCGACACTCGTCGTCGGCGTCTGGATGCTGCGCCCGGGCGAGGACAAAATCGTCGCACGGCGGCTGCGCCAGGCGCTGGCGGCGCCGCCGTCGGTCTAGGTGTCCCCACGAAACGCGAAAACTCGTATTGACTCCGGCGGCGTGCTGCGCGATGGTTAGCCGAACTGTTGGATCGCGGAGAGGTGCCATGAAAAGTGCGCGAGTGTTCGTGCCGAGACTACTGCTGCTGCTCGGCCTTGGGCTTCTGACCTCGGTTCCCGCGCTGGCCCAGACCGGCGCGGCATCGCTGACGGGCATCGTCAGCGATCAAAGCGGCGCCTCCGTGCCCGGCGCCACGGTAACGGCCACCAACCAGGCCACCAACGTCGACTACACCGCGGTCTCGAACGCGTCTGGCACCTACACGATCACGTCGCTCCCGGTCGGCGGCTATGTGATCAAGGCGGAGCTCTCGAGATTCAAGACGGCCGCGACCAGGGCGATCCAGATGGAAGCGCAGCAGATCGTGCGCCTCGACTTCAAGATGGAGCTCGGGGCGCTCGCCGAGACCGTCGAAGTCACCAGCGAGGCGCCGGTGCTGCAGACCGAGTCGGCCACGGTCGGCGAGGTCATCTCGGGGACGACGCTCAATGCGCTGCCGCTGAACGGGCGAAACACCGGCCAGCTCTCGCTGCTGCTGCCCGGCGTGGTCACCCCGAATCCCGGCGGGTTCACCGCAATACGCAATTTTGGCGGCGGCCGGCCGTATGTGAACGGCAACCGCGAACAGACCAACAACTACACCATCGACGGCGTGGACATGAACGAGTCGATTGATAACCTGGTCGCCTACCAGCCGAGCCCCGATGCGCTCGCTGAGATGAGCGTCGAGACCAACAACTACGCGGCGGATACCGGGAACGTCGCCGGCGCCGTGATCAGCAACGTCCTCAAGTCCGGCTCGAATCTGGTACGGGGCAACGTGTTCGAGTTCTACCGCGATAGCGGCATGGACGCGAACTCCTGGTCGAACAACCGCTCGCACGCAGCCAAACCGGAGCGCCGGCAGGACATCGCCGGCGGCACGCTCGGCGGACCGATCATCAAGAACACGCTCTTCGTCTTCGGGAACTATCAGGGCACGAGATTCAACGCGCCAGGGTCGGAAACCATTTCGGTGGCTCCCGAGGCGTGGCGGCACGGCGATCTCTCCAGCGTCACCTCGGCGATCCGCGATCCGCTGACCGGCGTGGCGTTCGCCGGCAACCAGATTCCCGAGAGCCGGATCACTCCGATTGCGCGGGCGATCCTCAATAACACGTCGCTCTACCCCCTGCCCAATCGCAGCGTCTCCGGCGTCACCGGCAACTACGTCGGCGAGACGCTGACGACGATCCGCGCCCATCAGGCGGACGCGCGCCTCGACTGGAATGCGTCAGCGAAGGACAAGCTGTTCGGACGCTACTCGTTCGCCGAGTACACGTCCATGAACGACAAGCGCGCCTTGCCGCTGCTGCTCGGGAACAAGACCACCGCGCCGTTCCGCAACCTGGCGGTCAACTGGAATCGCGTGATCAGCTCCTCTCTCGTGAACGAGGTCCTCGCCGGCTACAACCAGATCACCATCGTTTCCAACACGCTGGACTGGGGAGGGATCGGCAACGCCAACGCGACGTTCGGGATTGCCGGCGGCCAGCCGATCGCCGGCCTCAGCTCGATCGGGTGGGGCGGCGGCCTGTCCGCGGTCGGCGCCGGCGCGAGCGACACCAATACGCTCGACAAGACCTATCAGCTCAATGAAAAGCTCACCTGGCTCAAAGGACGCCAGACGGTGAAATTCGGCGGCCAGTTGCTGCATTACGTCCAGCAGCGGTTCTACGCCGGCAACAACGGGCTGCTCGGTCTGTTTACCTACGGCGGTGTCTTCAGCGGATTTCCGTTCAGCGATTTCCTGCTCGATCAGGTGGCGACCAAGGGGCGTGGCAGCGCGTCCGAGGCGTGGACCCACCTGCACAACCGGTCGGCGCTATACGTCCAGGACGATTTCAAGGTCACGCCGCAGCTGACGCTCAATCTCGGGATGCGGTGGGCCTACACGCAGCCGGTCGTCGAGAAGGACGACCGGCAGTCCAACTTTGACCTGACCACCGGCCAGCAGATCCTCGCGCAGGAGGGCAGCCGCGAGAGCCGCGCCCTCTATAACCCCTACAAGAAGGGATTCGAACCCCGGCTTGGCGCCGCGTGGCATCCGGGAGAACGCTGGGTCGTCCGCGGCGGCTACGGCATCTCGCAGTACATGGAAGGCACCGGCGCGAACCTGCGCCTGCCGCTCAATCCGCCGTTCTTCTTCGAATCGTTCGTCCAGTACGACGCCACGACCGGCGCCGGCACGCTGGCGTCCGGCTTTGCCGACCTGAAGCCGCTCGACCGGCCGTCGGGTCAGGTGCGGGCGTGGGATCCCAACCTGCGGCCGCAGTTCACGCAGCAGTGGAACGTCTTCACCGAATATCTTCTGACCTCGGGGATGTCCGCCAACGTCGGCTATGTCGGCCACAAGGCGACGCACCTGGTCGCGCCGGTCGAAGGCAATCAGCCGCTGCCCGGAGTGGGCGATCCGGCGACCTGGCTGCCGCTGCAGCAACGACGCCCGCTCTATGCGACCGCGCCGCTCATCACCAACATCTCGACGACCGCCGCGCGCGGCCGGAGCGACTACAACGGCCTGCAGGTCAGCCTGCGGCAGCGCAGCGTCAAGGGGCTCGAGTACCTGGCGTCGTATACGTTGAGCCGGACGCGCACCAACAACCTCGGCTACTACGGTTCGGGAGGCGTCGCCGCCGAGGGAGCCTACTGGATGAACGCCTACGATCCGGAAGCGAACTACGGCCCGGCATTCTTCGATGCCCGCCACAACTTCGTCTACTCGGCGAACTACGAGCTGCCGTTCGGGCGCGGGCAGAAGTGGGGCAATGATTCGTCGATGCTGGTGAACGGCATTCTCGGCGGCTGGCGGCTGAGCGGCATTTTCCAGGCCCGCACCGGATTCCCGATCACCGTGACCGACGGGCAGAACCGCTCCCAGCAGGGGGTCCGCGGGAACGAGCGGCCGAACTGCATCGGCGATCCGGTGCCCTCCGACCAGAACATCACCCACTGGCTCGACATCAACGCCTTTGCGCGCGTGCCGCTCGGCACGTTCGGCGATTGCGGCATCGGCGTGGCGCGCGCGCCAGGCTACAAGAACCTCGACGCCGTGCTCTCGAAGCGGTTCAATGCCGGCGGCGCGCGCTATTTCGAGTTCCGCGCCGAAGCCTTCAACCTGACCAACACGCCGAGCTTCGGTCCGCCGGCGCGCGATATCAACGCGCCGAATACGTTCGGCACGATCACGAGCACCGTCAGCACCGCGCGGACCGTGGAACTGGTGTTCAAGTTTTTCTTCTGAGCGCTCCTCGGCTTCGTAGCTTCCGCCTCGAGGCGGAAGCTACGAACAGCCTGGGGACACCCGGGAACATTCCGGGCTCATCAAGCATGTCGTGCATCCTCCGCACGAGCGGGTGGGCGACATCGTTTCTGTCCGCTACTGTCCTCTCCGGGGGAACTGTTGACCGACCGAGCACGATTTACGGGCATAAAACGACTCGCGCGCGGTGGCATACGAGTTGAACCTCGACCTGCTGCGTCATTGAGACGGGAGAACAGCCATGAAATACGGTCGAGCTATCACGGGAACGGTCCTGGTCTTCGCGCTGGCGGCCATTCCGGGTTTCGCAGAAGCCGGGCAGCGACAGCGCGGCGGGTCAGATCGGCGGGGAAACGGGTCTGCGGAACAGTCGCCGCGTGAAAACGCGGAACGGGGTGGGCAGCGCGCCGCTCCACGGTCCAGGACCGAAGGCCGGCAGAACGACGTTCAGCGCCAGGGCCCGCCGCCACGGCAATACGACAACAACGCGCGGCAGTCACAGCGGCCGCAATATCAGTCGCCACGCCAGTCTCAGGCGCCGCGCCAGTCCGATCGGCGCGACTATGCAGTACCGCGCAGCTACGGGCGCCCGTCCTACTCCTACGGGGGAGGCTATGGAGGCTATGGGCGCTCGATTTCGCCGCGGATCATCCGGCCGCGGATCGTCACGGTCGTTCCGTACCGCCCCTACGTCTATCGCCCGCGCTTCGGAATCAACGCTTTCTACGGGGCGGGGGGTTCGTATCCGTATGGCTATACGCCTCGCGGATACTATGATCCGCTGCCGGGACGCATCTATGGCGGGCTGAGGATCACCGGCGCGTCGCCTGACGCGCAGGTCTTTGCCGACGGCTATTACGTCGGCATCGTGGACGACTTCGACGGCATCTTCCAGCACGTGAACCTCGAAGCGGGCCCGCATCACATCGAGATCGAAGAGCCCGGGTACGAAGCCGCCGGGTTCGACGTGGTCGTGCAGCCGGGACGGACCACCACGTTCCGGGCCGACGCTTACTGACGTTCAACCACTCTCGCGTCCGGCACTGGCAACGGTGCCGGACGCGCTCACTGTTCCTTCCTTCACCCGCAGCCCTTCCCTCGAGCCGCTTGCAAACCATTCGCGGCGTCCAACTCTCGATGGACGGGGGAGTGAAACGGCTTCCAGCACCAATCGAGCAACGGTCAGATTGTCAGCTGCGGCTGAGCGCCTGAAGAGGCGAGACCCGGGACGCGGTGCGCGCGGGGATGTAACTGGCGAAGAGCGCTGCCACGATGAGCATCACCGGTGCGACTGCAAACGTCAGCGGATCCAGTCCGCGGACGTCGAACAGCAGGCTCTGCACTCCCCGCGCGGCAAAGACCGCCGCCACCGACCCGATCCCGATGCCCATCAGCGCCAGGCGCGCGCCCTGCCAGACCACCATCGCGACGACGTGTGCCGGCGACGCGCCGAGGGCCATCCGCACGCCGATCTCGGCGCTCCGCTGCGAAACGGTGTACGCCATCACGCCGTAGACGCCCACGACCGCGAGCACCGCGGCCAGGCTCGCGAAGATCACCAGCAGCACCGTCTGCAGCCGCGGCTGCGCCACGGTCCCGGAGATCGCGGTCTCCATGGATCGTACTCCGACGAGCGGCTGGCCTGCATCGATCTCGGCGATCGCCGATCGCACGTCGGCGACCGCCCCGGACGGATCGCCGGACGTCCGGACGACGAGCGCCGTATTCAGGTATGCGTCGATCAGGACCTCGTCCGGATACTGCCCATACGGGACGAACATCTCCGCCTTGGATTCGATTGCGAAAGCCTGCTTGACGTCGCCGACCACGCCGACGATGTCGAGCGTCGGATCACTCGATGAGGGTTCGGTGCCGATCTGGATTCTTTGACCGATCGGATTGATCCCGTGGAAGAACTGCCTCGCCATCGACTCGTTGATCACGACGGCCGGCGGCGCCCCTTCGTGGTCACGTTCGTCGAGCAGGCGTCCGCTCCGGAGCGGCACCCCGAGCGTCGCCAGATAGCCCGGCGTAACCGCGCGGTAGGCGGCCATCACGTAGTCCTGCGGACCCTTCGGCGGATACGCGGTGCGATTGAAGTGAATCGACAGACCCGGGCCGGCCATCGGCAGCGCCGTGGTCATTCCCGCGGCCTGCACGCCCGGCAGCGCGCGAACCCGTTCGATGATGCGCTCGACCGCGCTGGTGCGCGCGAGATTCCCGCCGTAGGTCCGCGGTGAGAGGGGAAGGTTGACCACGAGCAGGTTCTGGGGATTGAAGCCCGGGGCGACGCGGGTCAGCGCCGAGAAGCTCCGCAGGAGCAGCCCCGCGCCGACCAGCAGCACCAGGGCCAGGCCGATTTCGGCGACGACCAGCGCCGCTCGTACCCGGCGGTGACGGACGCCGCCGGAATTCGCGCGCCCCTCTTCGTTCAGCGACTGCCGGATGTCGAAGCGCGTCGCCTGCAGCGCGGGGACGAGCCCGAACACGACGCCGGTCACGATCGAGAGGCCGAGCGCGAAGAACGCCACCGGCCAGGCCACGGCGATGCGCTGCGCACGGGGGAGCGCCGCCGCGATCGCCCCGGTCAACGTCAGGAACGACACGCCGAACCAGGCGAGCCCGAGCCCCGCCGCACCGCCGATGCACGCCAGCACGACGCTCTCGAGCACCAGTTGACGGACGATCCGGCCTCGGCCGGCGCCGAGCGCCACGCGGACGGCGATTTCCTTCCTTCGGCCGATCGCGCGTGCCAGCAGCAGGTTGGCGACGTTCGCGCACGCGATCAGGAGCACCAGCGCCACCGCGCCGAACAGCATCTGAAGCGCCGGCCGGACGTGCTGCACCAGCTGATCCTGTGCCCGGGTGACCTGCGCCCGCACATTCAGATTCGAATCCTGGTGCTCCGCCTCGAGCTGCCGGGAAATCGCGTCCATTTCGACGCGCGCCTCGTCGAGCGACAAGCCGTCCTTCAACCGGGCAATTGGCACAATCCCCGGGTGCCATCCGCGATCCTCCGGCAACGTGGCCAGATAAGGCCCGAGCGGCAGGTACACGTCGGCGGGCTGCAAGAGCTCGAACTGCGCGGGCATGATCCCGACGACGGTGTAGGGACGGTTGTCGAGCTGCACTGCCTGGCCGACGACGGATTGGTCAGAAAACCGGCGCGCCGCAAAGCCGGCGCTCAGGAGCGCAACCCCTTCGGCACCGGATAAGTCATCGGACTCGCCAAAAACCCTGCCGCGCTCCACGCCAACGCCCACCAGCGGCAGGAGCGTGGCGGAGACCATCTTGACCGCGACGCGCTCGGGATCGCCGACGCCGGTGAGCGTCAGGTAAGTCGAGCGAAACGCCGCCATGCCCGAGAACGATTTCGCCCGCGCACGCCAGTCCTCGTAGTTGTACCGCGTGACCGAGATGCTGCTGAAGAGCGGCGTCTGCTCGGTGAGGACGACGACCTGCTGTGGCTGGACATAGGGAAGCGGCGCCAGCAGCACGGCGTCGAAGACCGTGAAGACCGCGGCGTTGGCACCGATCCCCAGCGCCAGGGTCGCCACCGCAATGACCGAAAAGACCGGCCGCGTCCGCAGTGTCCGTATCGCGAGTCGAATGTCGTGCATCGATGGCGCCTGTGTCGGGAAACGTCTGGTGAGGTCCGGCTGATTGGCCGGGCCATAGCGGTTTGCAACCGCTCCTCGAAGCTTATCCGACGCGGCGATCCAGGCGCGCGCGTGCGTTGCGAGTGTCACGGTTGGCCGCTACCGTGTCGCATCCGGTCCCGGATTGATACTATTCAGCAGATTCTGGTGTCTGGTCTGTCGCCTCGAATGGCAAATAACCTGAGGAAACGGAATGAGAGTTGGACGTTTCCAGGCGCCGCCGGCGTGCGTCTGGTGCAATGCGGCGCGTGGCGTCGCCGGCCGCGTGCAGACGCGAGTGCTCGGACGTTGAGCCGGGGCCAGACGGCAACCGTGGTTGTGACGCTCGCGGTGTTCGTGTTCGCCGCCGGCGTCGGCGCGCAGCCCTCGGGTCGCGGTCACCAATGGGTCGCCTCGTGGGCCGCTTCGGCTCACGGGCCGTACCCGTCGGGCAACGCGTCCGCGCAGCCGGTGCTCGACTTCGCATTCGAGTCGGCCGAGCGCGGAGCGGTCGATCAGACCTTTCGCCTGATCATCAAGCCGGACCTGTGGGGGACCCGCGTGCGGCTCCGCTTCGCGAACACGTTCGGCACCCAGCCGGTCGTGTTCGACGACGCGTTCGTTGGCCTGCACGGCGGGGCCGGCACGGTCGTCACGGGCACGAATCGCCGGGTCACCTTCGAGAACGGGAAGACGCGGCTGACGCTCGCGGCCGGGCAGTCGGCGTTCAGCGATCCGGTGGCACTCGACTTCGCCGGCCGCGCGGCCTCGTCGCTCCTGTCCGGACGTAAGCTGGCGGTCAGTTTTCATGCCGTCGGATCCACCGGGCCGATGACGTGGCACGCCAAGGCGCTGACGACGTCGTACCTGACCGCGCCGCGGGCGGGCAGTCACGGCGCCGAGGCGGGCGACGAGGCGTTTCCGTTCACCACCACCTCCTGGTTCTTCCTCGATGCGCTCGATGTGATAGCGCCGGACGAGACCGCCGTGGTCGCCTGCTTCGGCGACTCAATCACCGACGGCACGGCCTCGACGCTGAACGGTGACGACCGGTGGCCTGACGTGCTGTCGCGCAGGCTCCATGCCGCCTACGGGAGCCGCGTATCGGTGGTGAATGCCGGCATCGGCGGCAACCGGATCGTGTCGCCGGCAACCTATTCGCCGGCCGCACCGTTCGCCGGCGGACCGTCCGCGCTGGATCGGCTCGATCGCGATCTCCTTCGCCTGTCCGGCGTGTCCGCGGTGGTCTGGCTCGAAGGGATCAACGACCTGTCTTCTGGCGCTGATGTCGAGGCGATCGTTGCGGGGCTGAAGGACGGGGTGGCACGCATGCGGGCGCGCGGTCAGACGCGCATCATCGGCGCGACCATCACGTCCAGCCTGGGCAGCGCCGGCGCGTCCGGCACCGCGGACGTGGACGCGAAGCGGCAGGCGATCAACCGGTTCATTCGCACCAGCGGCCTCTTCGACGGCGTTGCGGATTTCGATGCGGCGACGCGCGACCCGGCGTCGGGCGCGCTCGCCGCCGCGTATCAGCCGAACAGCACCATTGGCGGGCCTGGCGATCGCCTGCACCCGAACCGCGCCGGGTACCAGGCGATGGGCAACGCAATCGACATCCGCGCGCTCGCACCTGGCGGGTCATCCCGACGGCGTTGAGGTCAGGTTTACAAGAACCCACAGCTCGAGCGACCGTTACGTTTTACAATGAGGGACAAGCTGTTGTGAACCTCCAAAGGAGCCTGATGACAAACCGTTTCCATACCATCTCCCGATTGTGTAGCGCCGCCCTTCTGTCCGGCGCCACCGCCGTCGTGTTCGCGCAGACCGCACCGACGCTGGACGTCAGGTCCGGCCTCTGGGAACTGTCGCTGACCTCGAGCATCGACCTGGGCGGCGAGCCGCCGATGGACACGAGCAAAATGACGCGAGAGCAGAAGGCCAAGTTGAAAGAGGCGCTCAAGACGATGGCCCAGCCGCACAGCGAGGTCCAGAGGAAGTGCGTCACCAAGGAGAGCCTGGTGGAGAGCCTGGTGCCTAATCCCGACCCGGCCTGTATCGAGAGCGTGGCGACGAATACGAAAACCCGGTTCCAGGTGCAGCGCACCTGCGGCGGCGGGCGCCCGGGCGCGACCGAGCTCCGCGTGGAGGCGGCCTCGCCTCGGAACCTCAAGGGGACGATCAAGGCCCTGACGTCGAAGGATGGCAAGCAGCAGACGATGAAGATCGCGTTCACCGGCAAGTGGGTCGCGGCAGCGTGTGGAGCCGTCAAGTAGCCATGACCGCGCAGCAGCGCCGGCAGCTGGACGAACAGGGCTACGTCCTGTTGGAGCCGGGCGCGGACGCCGGCATGCTGCGCGATCTGCGTACGCGCATCGGTGAGCTGTTCGAGGAGGAAGGGGAGCGCGCGGGAGGCGAGTTCAAGCAGGAAGAGCATGCGCGCCGGCTCGCAAACCTGGTCGACAAGGGGGATGTGTTCCGCCGCGCCGTCCTGTTACCTGGGCTGCTCGACGCTGTGCGGCATGTGCTCGGTCCGGAAATCAAGCTGAGTAGTCTGAACGCGCGATCCGCCGACCCCGGCACTGACGTCGGGCAGCCGCTCCACGTGGACATGGGCGCAATCCCCGACGAGAAGGGCTACTGGGTCTGCAACACGGTGTGGATGCTCGACGACTTCACGCCCGAGAACGGCGCCACGCGAATGGTTCCTGGTTCCCACCGCTGGGGGACGCGCCCCCAGGATCAACTGGACGATTCCCTCGACACCCATCCCGACGAAGTGCTGCTCACCGGACCGGCCGGCAGCATCGCGGTCATGAACGCGCACCTGTGGCACGGCGGCACCGCGAATCGGTCCGCGGCGCCGCGGCTTGCGCTGCACGCGTTCTACTGCCGCCGCGACCAACCGCAGCAGCAGTATCAGAAACGGCTGCTGCGCCCCGAGGTGC